>CAYXWU010000008.1:0-19464 GCA_964468885.1 uncultured Aquiluna sp.
TTTTGAACTCAAAGGTTGGGCAGAGATCACAATCGTAGTTAGATTCTGGATTATTGCCGCTTTGTGTGTGGCAGCCGGTGTTGGCTTGTTTTATGTCGAGTGGATTTACGGATTATGAGTCTACCCACCTCTTGGCATGCCGATTGGTCAGACCTATCTGCTTTGGTTTTGGGGTTAGGAAAGAGCGGGTTCAGCGTAGCCGACACTTTGGTTGAGCTTGGCGTAATGACAACTGTTGTGGGTCGCGATGCTGATCCTAAGTTCATCGAACTTCTGGATCTCATCGGTTCTCGCTTTATCGCTGATGAAAGCATTGAGGTTTTGTCGCAGGTTGGACATTTTGACTTTGTAGTTGTTTCACCTGGGTTTGATCCAAGGCATCCACTGGTTGTGAGACTTACTGAACTTGGCATGCCCTTGATAACTGACATTGATTTAGCGTGGCACTTGCGCGACAAGACCTCAAGAATCGCCCAGTGGATCGTTGTAACTGGAACCAATGGAAAAACGACCGTTTGTGAACTTACCGCAGCCATGATTGCTGCGGATGGCTTCCGAACTGTGGCTTGCGGCAACATCGGCGTTCCCATTCTTGACGCAATACGAGATCCGGAGGGCTTTGATTTTCTCGTAGTCGAGCTATCGAGTTTTCAGCTTCACTACATAAACGCAATTGAGCCTTTGGCTTCCGCGTTTTTGAATATTGCCGAGGATCATTACGACTGGCACAACGGAGCCGAAAACTATTACCAGGCAAAAGCCAAGATTTACAACGGCACCAAAGTTGCAATTATTTTCAATGAGCAAGATAAGCAAACTTTTGAAGCCGCAAAACAGGCGGAAGTTGAAGAAGGTTGCCGAGGAATCGCCTTTTCACTTTTCTCTCCACAAAAATCAGCCGTTGGTTATGTTGAGGATGTACTTGTTGATCGTGCCTTCTTAGACAATCGCGCGGAGGAGGCCCTGGAACTTGCGACTATTGAAGACATCGCGCAAATTGCAGACCCATCACCGCATCTAATGGCAAATGTGGCAGCGTCAGCTGCGCTAGCCAGGGCTGCTGAGGTTTCGCCTGCCGCAATCAAAAAGGCTCTAAGCACCTTCCGACTCTCACCGCATCGCAATCAACTGGTCGCGGAAATTGCCGGAGTTCGTTTTGTTAACGACTCGAAAGCAACTAACCCACACGCCGCGGACAGCTCACTGCGCAGCTATGACTCCGTAGTTTGGATTGTTGGAGGGCTGTTGAAGGGAACTTCACCCCGAGATCTAATTGTTGAGCACGCGGGTCGACTTCAAGGCGCAGTGCTGCTTGGAACGGATAGCTCTGAGCTTCAACGGCTTTTCTCCGAACTTCTGCCTGAACTGCCAGTTAGGGTCGTTTCAGGAGAATCGGTGATGGAGAAGGCCGTAGAACAAGCAGTTAGCCTGGCGAACGCAGGTGATGTTGTTTTGTTGGCACCGGCAGCTGCCTCGATGGATCAGTTCAAGGATTATGCCGATAGGGGTAACCAGTTCATCAGCGTCGTGGGGGGATTGAAGTGACAGTCCGTGATGCCATGAAGCCAAAATTTAAAGCTCAATCGAGACAAGCGGCATTGCTGCTTGGGCTGACAGTTTTAATTGTGGTGGTTGGCCTCATCATGGTGGCTAGTGCATCTGCAGTAGATAGCTATAAAGAGACAGATAATGCAGCCCTCACATTCTTAAGGCAAGGGCTTTACGTGTTGGTTGGTTTTGCCGGCCTGATTTTTCTATCAAACCTAAAGCTCGACTTCTATCGACGCCTTGCGCCACCAGTTTTATTAGGGATGCTGGTTCTGCAGCTAGTGACTGCATTTTTTGGCGTCGAAATCAACGGAAATCGTAACTGGCTTGACATTGGAATCACAACCATCCAACCAGCAGAGTTTTTGAAAATTGCTTTGATTGTCGCACTCGCACTGCAACTAGCCCAGCTCTACCAAGACCCTGAAACTGATAAGCAGATTTGGCGAATGGTGCTGGGCGTTTCTGCGGTAGCGGTTGGTCTAGTAGCACTCATTGGAAGAGACCTCGGAACCGGTGTTGTAATTGGCGTGACATTGATGGCGATGTTCCTCTTTGCTGGAATGCCACTAAGTCGCTGGCTAGGTTTGTCTGCGCTGATTGCCGCGGGCGCTCTGGCAGCGATTATGTCCTCAGCCTCGCGAAGAATTCGTTTTGAGGCTTGGTTGAATCCTGATGGCGCAGATCCGATGGGCGTGATGTGGCAATTTGAAAAAGGCACTTGGGCGCTGGCGGCAGGTGGCTTCTGGGGGACTGGGCTAGGCCGGTCAAAACTCAAGTGGAGTTGGATACCAGAAGTGGAAAACGACTTTATTTTCGCAATCATCGGAGAAGAGCTTGGCTTGCTCGGAGCAATTGGGGTAATTAGCCTTTACTTTGCATTAGCGATGGTTTTGTTTTCTATTGCCAAACAACAAACAAATCCTTTCTCGCGAAACGTAGTCGCAGGGGTGATGGTTTGGATTTCAATGCAGGCCTTTATCAACATTGGTGTGGTACTGGGTCTCTTCCCTGTACTAGGTGTTCCATTGCCACTAATCTCCGCTGGAGGTTCTTCTACCATTGCGACTCTGGCAGGTATTGGAATTGTTCTCGCTGTTGAGCGCGATCGATTATCTGGTCCTGCGCGAAAGCTTCGCTAAATGAGATTTTTGCTGGCAGGTGGCGGAACTGGCGGGCACGTCAATCCTCTCTTGGCACTTGCCGAAAATTTGCGAAGCGCAGGTCACGAAGCGATTGCCCTTGGCACCAAAGAGGGCCTGGAAGCTCGACTGGTTCCGCAGCGAGGATTCGAGCTTCTGACAATTGCCAGATTGCCACTTCCACGCAAAGTTTCTTTGGCAGCATTGACATTTCCAATCAGACTCGTCACTGCCAGTCTCCAGGTTCTTCAAATCATCAAGCAGCGAAAAGTTCAAGCAGTTATTGGATTTGGCGGTTACGCATCAGCGCCTGCCTATTTGGGTGCGTGGTTGGCGAGAATTCCGATAGTTGTTCATGAAGCCAATGCGCGTGCGGGATTTGCGAACAAGCTGGGAGCTAAGCTGACCAAGCATGTGGCGATTTGTTTCCCAAACACCGATCTTTCGCCAGCCAAATTAGTGGGAATGCCTCTTCGGCAGGAGTTTCAGAGCGCTGAACGCATTGATAAGCAGCAGGCCAGAGTTGAGTTGGGTCTTGATCCGAGTTTGCCTACGTTGCTTGTGACGGGCGGCTCGCAAGGTGCTAGAAGCATCAATCTTGCTGTTGAGCAAGCTAGAACGGAGCTTCGAGCAGCAGGTATTCAGGTCTTGCACATCGTCGGACCCGTGGCTGGCCTGAGTGAAGTATCGGAGACCGGTTACAAACGAATCATTTACTGTGATGCAATGAGCGTAGCGATTGCCGCCAGCGACTTTGCTATTTCCAGAGCCGGTGCTTCCACTGTGAGTGAATTCACTGCTCTCTCACTTCCAGCTTTGTATGTTCCATATCCGGTTGGAAATGGGGAGCAAAGATTCAATGTCGAGCAAGTAGTTTCTGTTGGCGGGGGATTAGTGGTCGAAGATGCTGAGCTCTCAGCTAACTTCATTTCAGAACGAGTAATTCCAATATTGAGTCATCGACAGACCCTAGAACAGATGTCTAGGAGTGCGGGGTCGGTAGCGATTTTGGACGCCACCGCCCAGCTTCAGGCCATGTTGCTGAATGCGGTGAATACTTAACCGGTGATTAAGCCCGATTACAGCCAAGCTATCCCAGAAGACTTGGGAAATGTGCATTTTGTTGGCATAGGTGGCAGTGGTATGTCTGGAATAGCCAGGCTGGTACTTGGCATGGGCCACAAAGTTACTGGAAGTGACGTTAGAGAATCATCAAACATTTCAGCACTTCGTGAACTTGGCGCACATATTTCAATTGGTCACGATGAGGCAAACCTTGGCGATGCTGACACTGTTGTTGTAACAAGCGCCCTTTGGCCAAACAATCCAGAATACTTGAAAGCTAAATCACTTGGCTTACCGGTTCTTCATCGTTCGGCGTTGCTTGCGCACCTTGCTTCACGTGGAAAGTTAATCGCCGTTGCTGGGGCTCATGGTAAAACCACAACAACGGGAATGATTATCACGGGCCTGTTTAGGCTCGGTGCCGATCCCAGTTTTGTAAATGGTGGAGTAATAGCAGAGTTTGGCGCTTCAAGTTCCTTTGGCAAGGGAGCCCTTTTCGTGATCGAAGCAGATGAATCAGATAGCTCCTTCCTTCACTACGACACATCGGTCGCTGTCATCACTAATGTCGACCCAGATCACCTTGATCACTATGGTTCGCTCGAGGCTTTTCAGGGCGAATTCGCCAAATTCGCAAACTCAGCAAAGTCGATGGTTGTGATCTCAGCTGATGACACAGGCGCGAAATCTGTGAGAGGTATGCTCACCCATCACAACATCCAAACTTTTGGCGAGAGCAAAGACGCCAGCGTTCGAATCTTTGACATTAATGCCACGGGACCTCGGGTGGCCTTTGGCCTGGAATACCAAGGACAGGAAGTTTCATTAGAGCTAACAATTCCAGGAAGTCACAATGCTCATAATGCAGCAGCTGCCGTAGCTTGCCTGGTTGGTCTGGGTTTTGACTTCGAACAAAGCGCCAAGGCAATCCAGAGCTTTGCCGGCACTGAGCGAAGATTTGAATTGCATGGAGAACGCAGGGGAGTAAAGGTTTATGACGACTTTGCACATCACCCGACCGAAGTGATTGCTGCGCTCAAGGCAGCTCGAGCAGTGGTTGGTAGTGGCAGGCTCATTACGGTGTTTCAGCCTCACTTGTTTAGTCGAACAAGACTTTTTGCTCAAGAATTCGCAGATGCTTTGCTATTGAGCGATGAGGCAGTTGTAACTGATATTTATCCAGCTCGGGAGGACCCGGAACCTGGAGTCACAGGTGAAATGATTTCGAGCAAATCAAAGCGATCAGAAAACATGCACTATGTGCCAAATTGGGATGATGTTCCGGCAGCGGCTGCTCGGCTTGCTAAGCCTGGTGACTTTATTATCACGATGGGCTGTGGCGATATAAATCGGATGGTGCCTAGCTTGCTCGAGGCTTTGGAGAAGTAGTTGCGAAAGCCCAATCGTGAACTGATTAGACAAGAGCGCAGGAAGGCCCCAAGGGCAAGCCGCTCAAGAAAGCTTGGGCCATTCACAATTTGGGGGAGAGTTTTAGCTGCAATAACGCCTCTGGTGATCGTGAGTTTATTGATTGCTGCGTTTTTTACACCGCTCTTTGCTATAAAACAAATAACTGTTGTTGGGACTGAGCGCTTGAATGCGGAAAAGTTAGAAGGAACCCTGGAGCGACTTGTAGACCGGCCCTTAACTATGGTCAGTAATCAAGAAGTGGCTGATCTCTTAGCTGGGTTTGAATTGATTGAAACTTTTGCGCTTCAAGCAGAACCACCCCACACCCTTAAGGTCAAGGTTAGAGAGCGTCAGCCTTTGTTGATAATCAATCAATCTGGCCAGAGGCAAATGTTTGATGCAGCAGGAGTTCGTATTGCTGTGGCCGGCTCAGGTGATCAACTGCCCGTATTTGAATTTCAAGGCAACACTTTGCAAGATCCAAGATTCGCTCACGCCGTTGAGCTCCTGTTAAGCCTTCCAACTGCAACCTATACGTCAATTGCAGGAATCAGTGTCAGTGATCGACTAACTTCTCAATTTGTTTTGAAGGAAAGTGGAGTCAGGGTCTTTTGGGGCTCCAATAGTGATCCGCTGCTTAAAGCAGAGGTCCTAGACTCCTTGCTTAAGACAAGTGGGAACAAGGTTCGGCGGATTGACGTTTCTTCGCCTAACGCACCGGTTGTTGGCTTCGATTAGGCGTCGTGCGGTTTGCGACACGCCCATGAATCTCGCATAAATACTGGGATTTCGGGCCTAACTTCTTGCCGCTAATTGAATACTCTCTGGAAAGTTAAGCCTCAGCCTTAACTTGAGAGTTTTCCGGCAGGAGGCAGAAGTGACCCAGTCACCCAACTATCAGGCAGTCATTAAGGTCGTTGGCGTTGGAGGCGGCGGTGTAAACGCGCTAAACCGAATGATTCAGGCAGGTGTGCGTGGAGTCGAGTTCGTTGCCATCAACACCGATGCACAGGCACTTCTCATGAGCGATGCCGATATCAAACTAAGCATTGGTCGCGATGTAACTCGTGGCTTGGGAGCGGGAGCTGATCCAGAGATTGGTCGTCGTGCTGCTGAAGAGCACGAGAGTGAGATTGAAGCCGCACTGCGCGGTGCAGACATGGTCTTCGTAACTGCCGGAGAGGGTGGCGGAACGGGTACCGGTGGTGCCCCGATTGTTGCTCGGATTGCCAAGCGTCTGGGTGCTCTCACAGTCGGTGTTGTTACGAGACCATTTAATTTCGAAGGGAAGCGTCGCGCTATTCAAGCCGAAGAGGGCATTAGAGCGCTGCGTGAAGAAGTCGATACTTTGATTGTCGTTCCAAACCAGCGTCTACTTGAGATGTCAAACAAGAAAGTTTCCGCACTGGAGGCCTTTATCACTGCAGATGATGTGCTTCGCGCTGGTGTCCAGGGAATTAGCGACTTGATTGTTATCCCAGGACTCATCAACCTTGATTTCAACGATGTGAAGTCCGTTATGCAGGGTGCTGGTTCTGCTCTAATGGGAATCGGAAGCGCAAAAGGCGAGGACCGTGCTGTGCGTGCGGCCGAAATTGCAATCTCCTCTCCGCTGCTTGAGGCAACCATTGAGGGCGCTCATGGAGTGCTTCTGCTCGTACAGGGAGCATCCGACCTTGGACTACATGAAATTGATGATGCAGCCAGATTGGTTCAGGAAGCTGTCAACCCCGAAGCAAACATAATCTTTGGTGCAACTATCGAAGACACTTTGGGTGATGAGGTACGAATCACAGTGATTGCCGCTGGCTTTGATGGTGGAGAACCTAAGCACCGCAAGTTTGAAGCAGCTGGTGCTGGAGTAGTTGCCTTGGAGAACGCACTTTCTGAGGAACCCGCCTTGGTTGCTGAAGAGTTGGACGCTCCAGAAGAAATCGTTGAAGAGCCGGAGTACGTTCAAGCTCAACCAGTTCAGCCAGCTGCTCGTGGTGCATTTGGTGATGATCTGGATCTACCAGACTTCTTCCGCTGATGAACCTTGCTGAGCGCTATCGCTCAGTGCTTCAAACCATTGAGCAAACTGCCCAATCCGTTGGTAGGTCCAAAGAAGACGTAGAACTAGTAGTTGTCAGCAAAAACCATCCTGCCTCACTAGTGGCCGAATTGGTGCAGCTCGGTCAGAGGGCTTTCGGTGAAAATCGCGATCAAGAAGCAAGCAAAAAGGCTGAGGAGCTGAGGAATTCAGGGTTTGATGTTCAATGGCATTTCGTGGGTCAGCTTCAATCCAACAAGGTCAAAAGTGTTTTGGAATACGCATCCGTTATTCATTCAATTGACAGACCTTCGCTGGTAACGGAGTTGAGTAAGCAACTTTCAAAACAAAACAAACAGATTGATGGCTTTATTGAACTTAACTTGACTGACGACCTAGGACGCGGGGGAGTCGCACCCCAAGATTTACTAACGTTGGCCGAGCAGGTTCTAGCTGTTCAGCAAATTAAGTTGTTGGGAATTATGGCAGTAGCGGGACTGGGCAAGGATCCAGCCCAGGAGTTCGATAGGGCAATCGGTTTATCGAATCAGCTTCAAACCCTGGCACCATCGGCCACCAAGCTTTCAATTGGAATGAGCGAAGACTTTGAGGTAGCGATAAGGCTAGGCGCGACACACATCAGAGTTGGGAGTGCCATTACTGGTCCTAGGCCAATTTCCGCCTAGTCTGGAAGACAAACTGAGGAGAAATTAATGGGAGCTTTAGATTCAGTCCTAGGGTTTTTTGGCTTTGGTAGTGATGAGCCGACCAAGAGTGATGGTGCACCAAAGTCAATCAAGTCAGCGCCAAGACCTCGTCGCTCCTCTGAGATGTCCGAGATTGTGACTCTAGATCCTCAGACCTATGCCGATGCTAAGGAAGTTGCGGCGCATTATCGAACTGGAGTTCCAGTAATCATTAACATTGGTGCGATGAGCGAGGCCGACGCTAAGCGCATGTTGGATTTCATGATTGGCTTGAAAGAAGGACTTGAGGGCCAGCTCCGCAGAGTCACTTCCAAAGTATTTCTTCTCAGCCCCCACAATGTTGCGGTTAATGACGCAGATTCTGATGAGGGCGAAGCTGAAGACTTGATGCAATAGTCATGAGTATTGTTGGCCAAGTTCTTTACTGGGCATTGCAACTGTTTTTCTACGCAATGCTTGCAAGATTTGTATCCGATCTGGTGATGAGCCTGAAGCCTGGTTGGCGTCCGCGCGGAGTATTGCTGCCAATTCTGGATTTTGCCTACACACTCACAGATCCGCCAATTCGATTTGTTAGAAGATTTGTCCCACCACTGCAATTAGGCGGTATTTCGCTCGATTTGGCGTGGACGGTAGTTGTATTTGCCGTGATTATCCTGCAAGGCTTTGCTAGGTCCCTGTAGGGGGCAATAGCATAGGCGGAGGTTTTGATGGCTAGGGAAGGTGAAGTATGGCTCTGACCCCAGAAGACATTCTTGCGAAGCGTTTTCAGGTAACCAAGTTTCGCGAGGGCTATGACCAAGACGAAGTTGATGACTACCTGGATGAAGTAGTTGTTGAACTGCGTCGCGTGCTGGGGGAAAACGAGGAACTCAGACTTCGCTCATCCCTCCCACAAGAATCGGCACCGCAGGTTACTCCGTTTCCAACAGCGGTTGACCCAGCTGCTCCGGAGGGCACCGATGCATCTCGTTCCATCATTGAGCTGGCACAGAAGCTTCACGCGGATCACGTGCAAGAGGGTCGAATCAAGCGTGAGCAGATTGTTCGCGAAGCTCAGCAGCAGGCAGCTCGAATTGTCCGGGATGCTGAAGCTCAGGCCAGAGAGGTCTTCAACCAGCTTGAGCTTGATAGAAGATCAGTCGAAGAGTCCATCCAGGATCTAAAGCGATTTGAAGCGGAATACCGAGCCAAGCTGCGCGATTACATTCAGTCACAACTTGAGTCGATTCTGACTGAAGAGGCCTACCTCAAGATTGATGAGGAAGTTCCTGCGCCAACTCAGGCGGATGTTTCCTACGACTACTATCAGCGCGAACCTCAGCCACTAGGTCAATCGGGTGAGGCTGAAATTAGAAGTTACAGCTTTAGCTATGAGGAAACCCAGGCAGAAAAGCCTGCCGAGAGTGAAGACAACCGCTACTAAGCGTCAGCGGATAGCAGTCTTTGCCACACTCGCTATCTCAATTGTCGCGATTGATCAGATAACTAAGTATTGGGCCGAAGCAAATCTTTCTTCCCAAAGCGTTCCAGTTATTGGTGAATTGTTGCAATTTCGATTGGCCTATAACAATGCCGCTGCATTCTCAATTGGCCTTGGTGCAACTTGGATTCTCACACTCATTTCACTGACTGCCAGCACACTTTTGATTGTTTATGGACCCAGAGTAAAAACTATGAGCTGGGCAGTGGTGGCAGGTTTTGCATTGGGAGGAGCCGCGGGTAATCTAATTGATCGAGCGCTCAAGCCACCACAATTTTTGAATGGCTGGGTCGTTGACTTCATTCAGATACCGTTCAATTTTCCAATTTTCAACCTTGCCGATACTTTCTTAGTCTCGGGAGTTGTGCTAGCTGTAATACTGACCTTGCGTGGCGACGAAATTGGTGGCGGCCGTGCCAAGTAAGTTACTGCCAGTTCCCCAAGCAAGGGTTGGAGAGCGTTTAGACGCTGGTCTTGCCAAAATGCTTGGAATGAGTCGCACTCAGGTTGCAGAGCTGATTGATGCAGGCAAAGTTTTGGTAGATGGGACAGTTGTAGACAAAGCCACCAAACTGGTCGATTCGCAACTTATCGAGGTTGACCTTGAAAGAAATGAACAAGTGTTGGAGGTTACCGCGGAGGATGTTGCGGAACTACAAGTTGTATTCCAAGACTCCGACATAGTTGTTGTTGATAAACCCGCTGGCGTGGTGTCCCATCCGTCTTTGGGTTTTGAAGGTCCATCGGTGCCCGGGGTCTTACTAGCTCGTGGTATCCAGCTTTCAACATCCGGCGCTCATGAACGCCAGGGCATTGTCCAGCGCTTGGACGTTGGGACTTCGGGGCTGATGGTGCTAGCAAAGAGCGAGCGGGCATACTCGGTTTTAAAGCAGGCATTTCGAGATCGCGTGGTCAAAAAGACCTATCACGCTCTGGTTCAGGGGCATCCTGATCCAGCTAGCGGGACGATTGACACCCCGATTGCCCGCAGCACCAAGCACGACTACAAATTCACCATTTCTCAAGCAGGAAAACGAGCCATCACTCACTTTCAAACCCTTGAACTTCTGCCAACCGCTGCACTGCTTGAAGTTGGTCTGGAAACTGGTAGAACTCATCAAATCAGGGTCCATTTCTCGCACTTCCGCCATCCGTTAGTAGGGGACTTGCTATACGGAGCTGACCCGAAAATTGCTCAAAAGCTGCACCTGGATCGGCAGTGGTTGCATGCGGTGGCATTAGGTTTCGAGCATCCAATTAGTGGACAGACTCTAGGCTTCAAGTCGGAATATCCCGCTGATTTAGCCAAAGCGCTCGACGCTCTGCGCGATCCAGAGTTCCGGCTTTAGCATTGTTGCCTAGCTAAGGGGTTGATTGTGTCAGAGAAGTCTTTTGTCCACCTGCACAATCACACCGAGTTCTCGATGCTTGATGGAGCTGCTCGCATCAAACCGCTAGTGACAAAGGCCGCAGAGCTTGGCATGCCGGCGATTGCTATGACAGATCATGGCAATACTCACGGCGCTTATGAATTCTGGAAACAATCCAAGGCAGCTGGCATCAAGCCAATCATTGGCATTGAGGCCTATCTTGCTCCTGGCTCAAGACTAGAAAAGACGAAAGTTCGTTGGGCTGATGGTGGCGAAGACGATGTATCAGGTGGTGGCGCTTACACACACTTGACTATGTGGGCAACCAGTAACCAAGGCATGAACAATCTGTTTCGGCTAAGCAGTGAAGGCTATCTATCTGGATTTTATGTGAGGCCAAGAATTGATAAAGAGCTGCTTGCGAAGTATTCCAAAGACTTAATTGCAACCACCGGCTGTCCAGGAGGCGAGGTTCAAACTCGGTTGCGTCTGGGCCAATATGACGAAGCTCTCAAATCAGCTGCTGAGTTTCGAGAAATTTTTGGTAAAGACAACTTCTTTGTTGAAGTGATGGATCACTCGCTGGATATAGAAAAGCGAGTTCGAGATGACCTTCTGAGATTGGCCAAGGACTTATCACTGCCGCTGGTGGCCACCAACGACTTGCACTATGTAGATAAGGCAGACCACGCCGCTCACGAAGCTCTGCTTTGCGTGCAAACTGGCACTAATTTGAATGACCCTAGAAGGTTCAAGTTTGAGTCCCAGGAGTATTACCTAAAAACCTCTCAAGAAATGCGGAGCATATTTTCACAGCTCGAAGATGCAGCTGATAACACGCTGTTAATTGCGGAGCGTTGTGAAATTGATTTTGAAAAGCAAGACCTACTTCCTCGCTTTCCAGTTCCAGAAGGAGAGACTGAGGCTGGCTGGTTTGAAAAAGAAGTGTGGAAGGGAATGGAGCGGCGTTATCCCTCTGGATTTAGTGAGCGGCATCGCCAGCAAGTAGATTACGAAATTCAAGTCATCATCAAGATGGGATTCCCTGGCTACTTCTTGGTAGTAGCTGACTTCATTGCTTGGGCCCGTGCTCAGGGAATTAGGGTTGGTCCAGGACGAGGTTCGGCTGCCGGCTCTTTAGCTTCTTATGCTCTTGGCATTACTGAGCTAGATCCTTTAGTGCACGATTTGATTTTTGAGAGATTCCTAAATCCAGAGCGTCTTTCTATGCCAGACATCGATGTTGACTTTGACGATCGGCGCAGACCTGAAGTCATTCGATACGTGACAGAGAAGTATGGCGATGATCGGGTCGCGCAGATAGTCACTTTTGGAACAATCAAGGCAAAGCAGGCGCTCAAAGATGCCGCTCGCGTACTAGGAAAGCCATACTCAATTGGCGAGCGTCTCACCAAGGCCATGCCGCCGATGGTGCTGGGAAGAGATGTCTCGCTTGATGATGTAATCAACAAGGACTCTGAACGCTACGCCGAGGCAGCCGAGTTTAGGGAGCTTATCGCTAGCGACCCTGAGAGCAAGGAAGTTTTTGACCTTGCCAAGGGACTGGAGTCCCTGAAGCGTCAGTCTTCTGTCCACGCAGCTGGTGTAATCATGTCAGCTAAACCACTGCTGGAAGTAATTCCAATTATGAAGCGCGAGGATGACCCAGCCATCATCACTCAGTTTGATCAACCACCTTGTGAAGAGCTGGGTCTATTGAAGATGGACTTCCTTGGCCTTCGAAACCTTACGGTGATTGATGATGCCCTTAGCAACATTAGGAAAAACCGCGGTGTTGAGGTCGTGCTTGAAGACCTCGATCTAAATGCCGATAGCAAGACTTATGAACTTCTCTCTCGTGGTGAAACATTGGGAGTATTCCAGCTAGACGGCAACAACATGCGCTCACTGCTGAGAATGCTAAAGCCTTCGGAATTCGAACACATCTCTGCTGTTATAGCCCTTTATCGCCCAGGTCCCATGGGCATGAACTCGCACACCAACTATGCCCAGCGTAAAAATGGCCAACAGCAATCTGAGGGCATTCATCCTGAACTGACCGAACCGCTGCGTGAAATTCTTGATCCCACCTACGGCCTGATTGTCTACCAAGAGCAGGTGATGGCTGTAGCGCAGAAAGTGGCTGGCTACTCTTTGGGCCAAGCTGATCTTTTGCGTCGGGCAATGGGTAAGAAAAAACCAGAAGAGCTGGAAAAGCAATTTGAAGTTTTTTCCAACGGAATGAAGGCAAACGGATTCTCAGCAGCAGCTATCAAAGCGCTTTGGGACACCCTGTTGCCTTTCGCTGATTATGCGTTCAACAAAGCTCACTCAGCTGGTTACGGGGTATTGAGCTACTGGACTGCATATCTGAAAGCAAATTTCCCAGCTGAATACATGGCAGCGCTCCTAACGTCAGTTGGTGATTCCAAGGACAAACTCGGTGTTTACCTAAATGAGTGTCGCAAAATGGGCATTCGAGTTCTTCCGCCGGATGTTAATCAGTCAATCGATGTTTTTGCTGCTGTTGGAGACGACATTCGCTTCGGCTTAGCAGCAATCAGAAACGTTGGGCACAACGTGGTTGATGCCGTTGTTCAAACAAGAGAACCCAAGTTCACATCCTTCGATGATTACTTGCGCCGAGCTCCCGCCGTTGCCTGCACCAGACGAGTCGTTGAATCGTTAATCAAGGCCGGTGCATTTGATTCTATGGGCCACTCTAGGCGAGCTCTCTTTGCAATCCATGAGGAAGCTATTGATGCTGTAGCCGTCATCAAGCGCGAAGCTGCTACCGGCCAAGTTGACTTGTTTGGAGATTTATTACAAGACGATTCCACCAACGTTGTGATTCCAGATTTACCCGAGTGGACAAAGCGAGACCTTTTAGCGCATGAGCGAGAAATGCTCGGGCTATATGTTTCAGACCATCCGCTTGCTGGCATGGAGGCAGAGCTGATGCGTTTTTCAGACATGGGAGCGGCTGCGCTAAGAGATAGCGACCTTGCGGATGGCGAGACCGTTACCTTGGCAGGTCTCATAACTCAAGTCCAGCACCGTATCGCGCGCTCTTCAGGTAATCAATATGCCCAACTAACTTTGGAAGATTTCTCTGGCGAAACATCAATCATGTTTATGGGTAAGACCTACCAGCAGTATCGCGAGCTCTTGGTTGAAGATCTAACCGTTACTATTCGTGGTCGAATCACCAGACGAGACGAAGAAGTTGTTTTACAAGGATTTTCGATTGAAACAATCGATCCGGGTCGCGATCGTGGCGGAATTTTGCAACTCAACCTCACCGAAGCCTTGGCAACCAGAGAAAAGCTAACGCAACTTGCAAATATTCTCGAGGCACACCCTGGCCCAGTTGAGGTGCAGGTAAAACTATCCGCCACATCAGGAACCAGCCACTTTATGCTTCCGCAGCGCGTCAAAGTTGGACAAGATTTGTTTGGAGAGCTCAAGGCACTGCTTGGCCCAGAGGCTGTCAACTAGGAGTTGTCGGTTAACTTCTCGCCGATGGTGTGCCAAGCTCTTTGGAAATAGACCAGTGGCTCTTGGGGAATGCGACTGACTTTCCCTTCGATTACAGACAAAACCAAAACAGCATTGGCTTCAATTTCAAATCGCTTAACCACCTCGGCAATCAGGATCGACGGGCAATCGACCAAGATAGGCAACCCAAAAGGACCCTTGGCTTCATTGCCATCAAAACGGGATTCCTTGGGTCCCGCCAATCGCTTAGCTAGGTGAAGGGTTTCCGAATCGAGCGTGTGCAGCGCCACTTTGGTTCCGATTTGTAGGTGAGGGTAGCTGGATGAACCCTGTGCAATGTTCACTGAGACGAGGGGAGGGTTGGAACCAAGGGAAGTAACTGATGATGCGGTGAACCCAATTGCATCGCCCGCATTTGTTCTTGAGGTCAGGATTGCGATGCCGCTGGCGTGATTTCTAAAGATGGCCTTGAGCGCGGATTCACCGGTTAGATCAAAGTTGTCAGAGGAGTTAGTCATTACTCAGATAAGGTTAGGGCATCAATCTCTTGTTCGAGGTAATGGTGCGCAGAATCACTTGGGATGCCGAAGTAACGGCGAAAAGCGTTCAAGCTCTGCTGCCTCGTTCACAGGTCAACGGCTCAGAGCTTTCCGGAAGTGTCGCCCAACTAATCGAAGAGGTTCGATCAGGGGGAATCTCGGCCCTAAAGAAACACGCAGAAAAATTCGATGGCGTAGTCCCTGAAAACTTCCGAGTCCCTCCTGCGGTCTTAGAGAATGCCCTGGCACACATCGATTCCAATCTGAGGGGCGCGATTGAGGAATCGATTCGAAGAGTAAGAGCTGTTTCTCAAGCACAAATGCCTAAGAAAATCGAAACTGTTGTTACCGAAGGTGGATCTGTGAGTTTGGATTTTAGGCCCGTAGATTCAGCCGGTGTTTATGTCCCAGGTGGAAAGGCAGTTTATCCATCGAGCGTCATCATGAGTGTGGTGCCAGCTCAAGTTGCCAAGGTTGAGCGAATTGTGATGGTTTCACCCGCCCAAAAGAGCAACGGTGGTTTGCCTGATCCAACAGTTTTGGCGACCGCAGCGTTATTGGGGGTCGACGAAGTCTATGCATTAGGAGGCGCAAGCGCAGTTGCCGCTCTTGCATACGGGGTATCGGAAATCCCTTTAGATCCCGTCCAGATAATCACAGGCCCAGGAAACATTTATGTTGCAACAGCAAAACAGTTAGTTCGCTCACAAGTAGCGATCGATTCAGAAGCTGGCCCGACCGAAATCATGATCATCGCTGATGGAGAAGCGAATCCAAGCTGGGTGGCGGCTGATCTAATTTCGCAGGCCGAACACGATGAGAATGCTGCTGCAATTCTGTTGACTAATTCATCTTCGTTAATTGATGCTGTAGAAATGGAGCTGTCGACGCAAATTCCAACTTCCAAAAACCGTACTCGAATAGAAACTGCTTTGTCTGGTGAGCAGTCCGCCTTGGTTTTAGTTGCTGACATTGAACAGGCCGTTGCCATCGCTAATGAATACGCGACTGAGCACCTGGAGATTCAGGTGCGAGACGGTGAGAGAATTGTTAGGAACATAAGAAATGCGGGCGCGGTGTTTGTAGGCGCTTACTCGCCGGTTAGTCTCGGGGACTACTTGGCGGGATCTAATCACGTTCTCCCAACAGGAGAGCAAGCCAAACGCTCGGCTGGGCTGAGTGTTTATAGCTTCCTCAGGCCACAGCAAACGGTCAGCTATAGCAAGCAGGCCCTGGCTGCAGTGAGTGAAGAAATAGCTATTTTTGCCAAAGCCGAAGGTCTTCCCGGTCATGGTGATGCGGTCAGCATTAGATTTAAGTCCTGATGCACTGCCCATTTTGTAGACATTCTGATTCTCGAGTGATTGATTCACGAACCAGCGATGATGGCTCTTCCATCCGTCGACGTCGCCAATGCCCAGAGTGTCAAAAGCGTTTTACCACGGTCGAAACTGCATCCCTAATGGTGACTAAGCGATCAGGCGCAACTGAACCATTCAGTCGCGACAAAGTAGTTGCCGGCGTGAGAAAAGCTTGTCAGGGTCGCCCGGTGACTGATGCAGATCTCGCACTCTTAGCCCAGCAAGTTGAGGAAGCCCTCCGTTCAACCGGCGCTGCCAGCATTGACGCCCAAGAAATCGGCTTAGCAATTCTGGAACCCCTAAAGGAACTTGACCAGGTTGCGTACATGCGCTTTGCAAGCGTCTATCAGGCTTGGGACACTCTCGATGACTTCAACAAGGCAATCGAAGAGTTGCGCGGTTAATGTACAAAGCACTCTTTAATCTGTTCTTCCGCAGACTAGATGCTGAATTTGCCCATCAATTAGGTGCACTTGTCATTTTGCTTGCAGGTTTGCTGCCGGTCGAGAAATCAAAGAACCAATTAGAAGTTGCAGGCATCAAATTCTCTAATCGAATTGGCATGGCTGCTGGATTTGATAAAAATGCCAAGTTGATTCGCGGGCTGCACCGACTGGGTTTTGGTCATGTTGAGATTGGAACTGTGACCCCACGGCCACAGCCTGGCAATGAAAAACCACGTTTATTTAGGATTCCTGACTTACATGCCCTCATAAATCGAATGGGTTTCAATAACGATGGCGCAATGGAAGTTGCAAAGCGACTAAAACGACTCAGGGAACGCAGCTCAACTCTCCCAGTTATCGGAGTGAACATTGGTAAGAACAAGCTGACTGAAGCTAGTCAGGCCGCTGTTGATTATGCATTTTGCGCTAGAGAGCTGGCTCAGTATGCCGATTATTTGGCAGTTAATGTCTCAAGCCCAAACACCCCAGGCCTTCGAGATTTACAGCAAGTTGATGCACTGCGTCCAATTTTGGAAGCGGTCAAGACACATAGCGAGGGCAAACCGATCTTCGTAAAGATATCTCCGGATTCCACTGACCAAGACCTATTGGACATCGCCAAGCTGATAAGTGAATTAGACCTTGCTGGGGTAATTGCCACTAACACGACCGTTATTAGACCAATTGCAGCAATGAAGAATCTTTCCGAGTCAGGTGGGTTATCGGGCAAACCTTTAGCCGAAAGATCTATCGAAGTTTTAGTTCTGCTGAGAGCGGCCCTTCCTGGTAAGGCAATCATTTCAGTCGGCGGCATCGAGACTGCAGCAGATCTTCAGGAGCGATTGCGGCTAGGAGCGGATTTAGTGCAGGGTTACACCGGATTTGTTTACTTTGGGCCTGGTTGGGCTAAACAACTCACTAAGGGCGCGTAGGCGGAGACTGAGTGAGACTTGGGTCGGTAACGATGGAACTTCCCAGGATCTCATCAATCTCCTTCATGGCATCGGCTGGCAGCTTCACTCCTGCTGCCTTGGCATTAGCCGTGATTTGTTTTGGTTTCGAAGCCCCAACAATCGCCGCTGCCACATTTTCGTTTTGCAGTACCCATGCGACCGCTAGCTGGCCCATCTCCAATCCAAGTTCTTGTGCAATTGGAACAAGTTTTTGAACCTTCGTCAGCACTTCCTCCGTCATGAACTTCTGGATAAATGAAGAACCAGTAGCGTCTGCCGCTCTAGAGCCTGCAGGAATCGGAGCACCTGGCAAATATTTTCCAGTCAGAACACCTTGAGCAATGGGGGACCAGACAATTTGAGAGATTCCAAGTTCTTTCGAGGTAGGAATAACTTGCCCCTCTATGACGCGCCACAGCATCGAGTACTGGGGCTGATTGGAGATGAATCTGAATCCCAATTCATCGGCGAGCTTTTTGCCTGCCCTGATCTGATCAGCTGTCCACTCAGAAACACCGATGTAGTGAACCTTGCCTTGTCGAACCAGATCAGCAAATGCCTGCATGGTTTCTTCTAGTGGAGTTTCATAATCAAAACGGTGTGCCTGGTATAGATCCACATAGTCCGTCTTGAGTCGCTTCAGCGATCCGTGCAGGGCTTCAAAAATGTGCTTTCGTGAAAGACCAACGTCGTTGGGTCCTTTTTCTGCAACGGGCCAGTAAACCTTGGTGAAGATTTCAATTCCTTCGCGGCGCTGCCCCTTAAGGGCTTCGCCAAGGACTACTTCAGCTGCTTGGTTGGCATAGACATCTGCAGTGTCATAGGTAGTGATACCAGCATCGAGGGCTGCGTGAACAGTCTTGATGGCTTTTTTATCTTCTACTTGCGAGGCATGCGTTAGCCAGTTTCCATAAATGATTTCGGAAACTTTTAGACCTGAATTGCCCAAATAACGAAATTCCATGTCTTCTCCTTACAGCTTTTGAAATCTAGCGACTTGTGGTTTTGGAATCCGCAAAGAACGCATTTGAATTGAGCGCATCGCTGCGTACCAAGCAATTCCTGCTTCCAAATTCTCTTGACCAAACTTAATTGCAACCTTCTTTTTGGTTGATCGACCAACCAAAGTTGCGTCAAGGGCGACTATTCCAAATAGACCCCACATTGCAAGAAGTGCAATGACTTGCAGTAGGAACGAGTCGATGAAGGTCATGAAGACCACTATGAAGAGCATGGGAAGCACGAGCTCACCTGCGGTGAAGCGGGCGTCGACGAGATCTCTTGCATATCTTCTTTGCGGACCCCTGTCGCGAGCGCTGAGATATCGCTCATCACCGGCCATCATGCCCTCACGGATTTGTTGGCGCTGGATGCGAACCTTTTCCTTCTCCGCTCTGCGCGCTTCCTTGGAACGGTCGCCGACCAGAGGTTTCTTGCGAGCTTTCTCACGCTCTTTTCGACTTGGAGTTGGCTTACCTTTTCCGGCCACTGGGCTCTGCTCTGACATCCGCACCTTTCATGCCTGTGCCACTAGATTACTGGCATGTCATTCAGTGAAATTTCCCTCAACTCGGAATTAGTTTCTAGGTCTGAACAATGGACTAAGCACCACTTCTCCGAAGCGGTGGGAAAGCTAGGGGAGCTGGTAAGGATTCCAGGAATTGCCTGGCCAGCCTTTGACCCTGCCGAATTGGAGCGCTCAGCTGAAGCAGTTGCCAATGAGCTCAAGGCACTTGATTTCTTTGACTTCGTCGAAGTTAGGCGCTCAAAAAAGCCTTCTGGTGAAAATGGAGCACCGGCAGTTTTGGCAAGACGTTCCGCTGCCGCCGATGCCCCGCACATCCTGCTCTATGCGCACCATGATGTTCAGCCACCGGGGGAGCGAAATCTTTGGGAGAGTGAACCATTTG
>CAYXWU010000008.1:19564-24938 GCA_964468885.1 uncultured Aquiluna sp.
CACCATGATGTTCAGCCACCGGGGGAGCGAAATCTTTGGGAGAGTGAACCATTTGAAGTTACTCAACGCGGCGATCGCCTCTATGGCAGGGGAGCAGCTGATGACAAAGCGGGAGTCATTACTCACATCTATTCTTTGAAGGCCCTCAAGGAGCTGGCTGAGGAGCTGAGAATTGGCGTCACAGTTTTTATTGAAGGCGAAGAAGAGGCAGGCTCAGAGTCTTTTCAGAACTTCTTAGCTGACAACCTTGAAGACCTCAAAGCAGATCTGATTGTGGTTGCGGATAGCGGCAATTGGTCTCAAGATGTCCCAGCGCTAACCACCAGCCTTCGAGGTGTGGTTTCTCAAACATTTACGGTTAGAACTCTTGACCATGCTTTGCACTCAGGAATGTATGGCGGACCACTGCCGGATGCCATGTCGGCGATGGTAAAGCTGCTCGCCACTCTGCTGGACGAAAACGGCGATGTTGCAATTGCGGGCTTGAAGTCTGATGCGACCAATGGACCCAATGTCTCAGTCGAGGAATTAGCTAAGGAGTCTGGTCTTCTACCAGGTGTGCAGAGAATTGGAACTAAGCCAATCACTCAGCAAATTTGGGGAGAGCCTGCCGTGACGGTAATCGGCTTGGATTTTCCATCAGTCGCCCTCTCATCAAATACTGCGCAACCTGAAGTGACAGCTCGAGTCTCACTAAGGCTTGCACCGAGCGAGGACCCTGCAACTGGGCTTCGGTTATTGAGAGAACATCTGACAAAGAGCGCACCATTTGGTGCCAAGGTTGAATTTGGTCACTCTGAGCAAGGACCAGGCTACTTTGCCAAAAATGGTTGGGCTTCCAAACTGACGCACGAGATTCTTTCAGCAGTCTGGCCGCAAAAGTCAGTCGATATTGGAGTTGGCGGTTCAATTCCATTTATCTCCCACTTTGCCCAGGCTTTTCCGCAGGCGGAAATCTTGGTAACTGGGGTAGAAGACCCAGATTCTAGGGCTCATAGCCCGAACGAAAGTCAACATTTGCCGACACTGCAGAGGGCTATCCAGGCTGAGACACTGCTTCTGCTACATGGGAATCTGATTAGCAAGAAGTAGTTAAACTAATACCGGAGGGAAAAAATGGCTGACGTAATTTCACATGGCGTAAAGCTGACCGATACCGCCGTAAGCAAGGTAAGACACCTCCTGCAAGCGGAGGGCAGAGATGATCTGCGTCTGCGGGTGGCAGTTCAACCCGGTGGCTGCTCAGGCTTGATTTACCAGCTCTTCTTCGATGAAACCCTTGAGGAAAATGACGCTGTAGTCGATTTTGACGGGGTGGAGGTCGTGGTTGACCCAATGAGCATCCCTTACCTGGATGGTGCCTCTATTGACTTCGAGGACACGATTCAGAAGCAGGGTTTCACCATCGATAACCCCAATGCCAGTGGCTCATGCGCCTGCGGCGACTCCTTTAGCTAAAGGGCCTAAATCTGAAACCCTGTGCCAGATTTCAGGGTAAAATAGCCAAAGACCTAATTTTTCAAAGGAAGCACAATTGGCTAATCGGCGTCGAAAACTGGCTCTGGTCAGTCTTTTCTCCTCAGTTGCCCTAATTCTTGCGGGCTGTACGCCGGAGGTTCAACGCGGTTTCTTGCCGGATTCCGCAGGTGTGACGAATCACACCGATCGAATCATCGGCCTTTGGACAACCTCTTGGATCGTGCTCTTGTTGGTGGGGGTAGTGGCCTGGGGCCTCATGGCTTGGGCGCTGATTGTTTATCGCCGTCGTAAGGGTGAGACAGGCTTGCCACCTCAGCTTCGCTACAACATGCCAATTGAGGCTTTGTTCACTGCCATCCCTCTGATTTTGGTTCTCGGGTTCTTTGCCTTCACTGCACGCGACACTGCAGCAATTGAGGCAAAGATTGAAAATCCGGATGTGCACATTGAAGTAATTGCCAAGCAGTGGAGCTGGGACTTCAACTACGTTGATGAAAACGTATACGACTCGGGCATTCAGGCACAGTTCACGGGTTCCGAAGAAAACATCATGGAGACTCTGCCAACTCTTTACTTGCCAGTTGGAAAGTCGGTCCAGATTGATCTGACCTCACGAGATGTAATTCACAGTTTCTGGGTGGTGGAGTTTCTTTACAAAAAAGATATGTTCCCGGCCAAAACCAACTACATGTACTTCACTCCTTTGAAGGAGGGTACCTATGTTGGCAAGTGCGCTGAGCTGTGTGGCGAATACCACTCGATGATGCTTTTCAATGTGAAAGTTGTTTCGCAAGCTGAATACGAATCGCAAATGGGTCGTTTGGCCGCGAAAGGCAATGTCGGACAGCTATCAACTGAATATGACAGGAACCAGAACCTTCCTGGCGGCGACCCAGAGAAGAGAGGCTAATCGTGGCAACAATTACTCAAACCTCGAATCCAACTTCATTCACACCGAAGCGAAGCAAGGGCCAAATTCTTGTTGATTGGCTGACAACGACCGATCACAAGAAAATCGGTTATCTGTACCTCATCACTTCATTTATTTATTTCTTGATTGCCGGTGTGATGGCGCTGGTAATTCGTGCTCAGCTCACTTTGCCTGGGCTAGACATCGTTGCCACTAAGGAGCAGTACAACCAGCTGTTCACCATGCACGGAACCATCATGCTTTTGATGTTTGCAACTCCGCTGTTCGCCGGGTTTGCGAACGTGCTGATGCCAGTTCAGATTGGTGCACCGGACGTTGCGTTCCCAAGATTGAATGCAATTGCGTACTGGTTCTTCAACTTTGGCTCGTTTATCGCCGTTTCTGGTTTTTTCACTCCACAAGGAGCTGCTTCGTTCGGGTGGTTTGCTTATGCGCCGCTCTCGAACACCACCTTCTCACCAGGTATTGGTGGAGACTTGTGGGTGTTTGGTCTCGCGCTAAGCGGTTTTGGAACCATTCTCGGTGGTGTTAATTTCATCACCACCATCATCACCATGCGCGCACCGGGTATGACGATGTGGCGAATGCCGATCTTCACTTGGAACACTTTGGTTACATCGATTCTGGTAATCATGTGCTTCCCACCACTAGCGGCAGCTCTGTTTGCGCTCGGTGCCGACAGACGATTCGGTGCTCATATTTTTGATCCAGAAAATGGTGGGGCCATGCTCTGGCAGCACTTGTTCTGGTTCTTCGGTCACCCAGAGGTTTACATTCTTGCGTTGCCGTTCTTTGGCATTGTTTCTGAGATCTTCCCGGTATTCAGTCGAAAGCCAATCTTCGGATACAAGACATTGGTTTACGCGACTATCGCAATTGCAGCTCTTTCAATGACAGTTTGGGCTCATCACATGTATGTAACTGGCCAGGTGCTACTGCCATTCTTTGCTTTCACGACAATGTTGATTGCGGTACCGACCGGTGTGAAGATATTTAACTGGATTGGAACCATGTGGCGGGGATCGATAACTTTCGAAACTCCAATGGTTTTTGCTCTTGGTTTCTTGGTCAGCTTCGTGTTTGGTGGTCTGACTGGTGTCATTCTTGCTTCACCTGCGCTCGACTTCCACCTATCAGACACTTACTTCGTGGTTGCTCACTTCCACTACGTAGTCTTTGGAACGGTGGTGTTTGCAATGTTTGCAGGCTTCTACTTCTGGTGGCCAAAGTTCACCGGCAAGATGCTGAACGAGAGACTAGGCCAGATTCACTTCTGGATTTTGTTCATTGGATTCCACACAACATTCCTAGTCCAGCACTGGCTTGGCGTGATGGGAATGCCAAGACGCTACGCTACCTATTTGCCTGAAGACGGCTTCACCGAGTTGAACGTGATTTCAACCATCGGTGCTGTGTTGCTAGCTGTTTCCATGATTCCTTTCTTCTGGAATGTGTGGATCACCTACCGCTATGGTGCGAAGGTGGAGCTGAAGGACCCATGGGGTTATGGAAGATCACTGGAGTGGGCAACTGAATCACCGTTCCCACGCCACAACTTCCACTCGATTCCCCGTATCAGATCCGAATCACCAGCTTTTGACTTGAATCACCCAGAATTCGCCGCGCCAGAAGCAAAAGCTGCCTATCGCGAAGAGGGTCGAATCTAATGAGAACAAACATTGTCATCCTGCTAGTAATGGCTGCCTATTTCACGGTTGCTGACATTGCCTACGCCGTTTGGACCTACATCGACGGGGGCGTTGTCGAACCAATCGGAACAGCAGCCATGGCACTGTTGGTTATTCTTTCAATCTTTATTGCTTTCTATCTCTACAGCGGCATGCGTCGAACCGCGACTCTGCCAGAGGACCGTTTGGATGCCAACATTGAGGATGAGCCAGGGGAGATGGGGTTCTTTAGTCCTTGGTCTTGGTGGCCTTTCATGGTTGGCGCCTCTTCAGCAGTGGCATTTGCCGGCCTAGCAGTCGGCTGGTGGCTCTTTATTGTGGCTGCCCCATTTGCTTTGATTGGTGTCGTTGGCTTCGTCTTCGAATACGACCGATTCGCGCACGCCCACTAGTTTCAACAAAATCTCAGCCTTTGGTGCTAGTCTTCTGTGCTGCCCATTGGGCTGGAAAATAGAAAACTAAACAAGGGGATGATCGGTTTCGACACTGCAAAGCTTGCGGGAAAGAAGCGGGTCGAGGATGCACAGTTATCTCGTAAACGCTCTGTGTAACTTATAGGTGCCAATACAAAGCGCGCCGATTTCGCCCTAGCTGCTTAAGCTAGCCCCGAAATCCGTCTGCCTGGGTTTGATTTCGTCCCAGTAACAGGCGTCATCTAGAAATCTTGCTTCTCTGGTTGGTTGGTGGCCAGAGCGGGACTTTTTCACTAACTGGGCTGGTCGGCGTAGTTGCTCTCGACAAATTCCGCAGCCGAGTAGAACGCATTAGAGGGCTACACCCGTAGAAGAGTCTCGTTCTCTGCAGTGGACCCGGGTTCAATTCCCGGCATCTCCACCAAGCGCAACCCCTCCCAGTGAGGGGTTGTGCTGTTTAAGTCAGAGATTCGCTAGTCTGATGAGATGACCACGTTGTCAGGCAACAACAAAGCTTTACTCGTTATTGATGCACAAAACGTAATCCTCAAAGAGTGTTATCAGAGGGATCAGAAAGTAGAGAAGATTTCTGAGGCCATCTCGATGGCAAGACAAGCCATGACCCCGGTCATTTGGATTCAGCATTCGGATGAGGACATTATTGAGGGCAGTCAGAATTGGCAAATTGTTCCGGAACTATTGCCGAATTCAACGGAAAAGAATATTGGCAAGCACTATCGCAGTTCATTTGTAGAAACAGAGTTGCACAATGAACTTCAAGGCCTAGCAGTGGGACACATCATTGTTTGTGGGGCGGAGTCAAACAATTGCGTGCGCCACACCATTCACTCCGCTTTAGAACT
>CAYXWU010000009.1:0-24426 GCA_964468885.1 uncultured Aquiluna sp.
TTGTAGAGAACACTCGCAGCAATCTCCAAACCAACCATTCCAAATGCGGCGGATGACCACTCACATTCCTTCTTCTCTCTCGAATGAGGAGCATGATCAGTTGCAAGGATGTCAATAGTGCCATCGGCCAAAGCATCCCTTAGGGCCTGAGTATCACGTTTGGTACGAAGCGGAGGATTTACCTTGAAAACCGGATCATATGTCCGTACAAGCTCCTCATTGAGAAGTAGATGGTGAGGAGTGACTTCGGCAGTAACCTTTGCACCCTTTGCCTTTGCCCACCGAACTGCCTCGACAGCCCCTTCAGTTGTGAGGTGACAGACATGCAACCTAGAGTCTGTTTCCATCGCAAGTTGAGCGTCACGCGCGATAATGTCTTCTTCGGCAAGACGAGGCCAACCCGTGAGTCCCAACTCGACACTGAGCGCACCCTCATTCATCATTGACCCAATAGTTCTTGAGTGGTCCTGCGCATGCTGCGCAATTACCCCATCGAACTTTCTGACCTCAAGCAGTGCTTTTCTCATGAGTTCGGGATCGACTAGGCAGTTTCCATCATCACTAAATACTCTTACCTTTGCTCTGGAATTAGCCATTTGAGAAATCTCTGAAAGCTCTTTTCCTGCAATAGATTTTGTTATAGCTCCGATGGGTTGGACCATAACCAAATCAGTTTCTAATCCGCGGTCCATCACCCATTCGCAAACATCAGGGTTGTCTTGAACTGGATTGGTATTTGCCATTGCAAATAGCGCGTTGTAGCCGCCCGCTGCCGCAGAGCGTGACCCGCTAGCAATCGTCTCGCTCGCTTCAAATCCTGGCTCTCGCAAGTGAGTGTGAAGGTCCACTAGCCCTGGTAAAGCCATCAAACCATCGCAATCAATTCCAGATTCAGCGATTTTTCCTATCTTGCTAACTATTCCATCTCTTATTTCAATGTCTGATCTTGTTCCATCAGCGAATTGGAGGCCTTTGAAAATCATTTCTCCTCCGATAAAACTTGATAGAGAACGGCCATTCTGACTGCCAACCCATTAGTTACCTGCTGCAAGATTCGACTTCTGGAGTCTTCAGCTGCTTGTGAGGAAATTTCGAGTCCTCGGTTGATTGGACCTGGATGCATAATGATCGAATTCTTAGAGACTCCGGATAGACGCGCACTCGAAAGAGACCATTGTTTGATGTAGTCGGACTCGCTATTCTGAAAATTCTCGAGCATTCGCTCCTTTTGTACTCTCAGCATCATCACGACATCTGGACTCTTTGTAAGTGATTGATCAAAGTCATTAGAGAGCTCAACACCAAGCGCTGCAAGCTCCAGCGGTAGCAGTGATGAAGGACCCGCTAACTCCACTTTTGCTCCAAGAAGGGTTAGTAACAAAGCATTGCTTCTGGCCACTCTTGAATGCTTAATGTCCCCCACTATTAGCACTCGTAGATCTGAAAGATCATCTCCAAAATGTTGTTGCATCGTCAGAGCATCCAAAAGTGCCTGCGTTGGATGTTCGTGAGTGCCATCTCCAGCGTTAACCACCGCACTTGAAATCCACCCCATTGTCGCAAGTTGATGGGCCGCCCCAGAACTTGGGTGCCGCAGAACTATACAGTCAGCGCCAAGCGCCTCTAGTGTTTGGGCGGTGTCTTTAAGTGATTCACCCTTGCTGATTGAGGAGCTATCTGCAGACACATTAATGACGTCTGCGCTAAGACGCTTAGCCGCTATTTCAAAACTGATCCTTGTTCTAGTTGAGTTTTCAAAGAACAGATTTACGACGGTGCGACCGCGAAGTGTTGGTAGCTTCTTGATGGATCGATCGTTCACTTGAGACATGTCCTGAGCGACGGAAAGCAAATTCAAGGCTAAGTCCTTTGACAAATCACGAATGCTGACCAGGTGTCTCATGACTCAATCACAACCTCATCAGTGCCATCGGATTCAAGAAGGTGCACGCTAACTCTCTCTTGCGACGCTGTTGGAAGGTTCTTTCCGACAAAATCCGGTCGAATTGGAAGTTCTCTGTGGCCTCGATCAACCAGTACGGCTAGTTTCACTTGTGCCGGTCGTCCGTAATCAACAATTGCGTCGAGTGCAGCCCGGATTGTTCTTCCTGAAAAAAGAACGTCATCAACCAGAACGACAATCTGCCCATCAAGACCGGAGGCCGGAATTTGAGTTTTAGCGATTGCCCTTGCGGCATCAACATCGTCATCTCGATACATAGTCACATCGAGCACTCCGAGTTTCACCTCGAAACCGGGTTGAATTGCGCTAAGTGAGGACTCTAGGCGACTGGCGAGATGGACACCTCTGGTTGGAATTCCAAGTAGCAGAACAGAGTCTGCGTTGGGAACAGCTTCAATAATTTCATGAGCGATTCGCTTGAGCGATCGAGCAATGTCGGCTTCTGAGAGTACGACGCGGTAGGGCATTTGCCACTCCTTCTTCGCCTCACTGGACGAACTTAAAGGATTATCGGCTAGATACTAGCAGGTTTAGAGCCCCTGTCGGTCTTTGGCTAGCCGTGCCAAAATTCCGTTAATGAATTTCGGTGACTCATCAGTTGAGAGCTCTGAGGCAAGGCTGACAGCCTCTGCAATTGCTACCTCAGATGGAATCTCCTCGTTATAGAGAAGCTCCCAAGCCGCGATTCGAAGGATTGATCTATCGACATTTGGCATTCTTTCAAGCGTCCAGCCTTCGGCTAATCCCTGCAAACGTGAGTCGATGCGATCCTTATTTGCTAGATAGCCGCTAACCAGTGTTTCCGCGTAGTCAAAAATCGCAGTTTGACTCTCTCGCTCCCTTGATTCACTTTCAGTGCGCCTAAGCGCTTCAAGCGCGCCCTCCCCCGTTAGATCAGAGGCAAAAAGGGCATCGAGTGCGCGTTTTCTTGCTTTAGAGCGAGCACTCACTAGTCGGTGACTCTGCCCAGGTAATCGCCGGTTCGGGTATCTACCTTCACCTTGGTGTTGTTCTCGATAAAGAGAGGAACCTGGATCTGATAGCCAGTTTCCAAGGTAGCAGGCTTGGTTCCACCAGTTGAGCGATCTCCTTGCAATCCAGGTTCGGTGTATGTGATTTCCAATACGACAGACGCTGGTAATTCAACATACAGAGGATTTCCCTCATGCAAGGCGACAACCGCATTTTGGTTCTCCAGCAAGAAATTCTTTGAATCCCCAACGACATTCTCATCGAGTGTTATCTGGTCATAAGAAGTGAGATCCATGAATACAAAACCTGAACCGTCGTTGTATAGATATTGCATATCGCGTCTATCCACATTTGCGGTTTCAACCTTTACGCCAGCATTAAAAGTCTTGTCGACAACCTTGCCGGTTGTCACACTGCGAAGCTTGGTTCTGACGAAAGCTGGACCCTTTCCAGGCTTGACATGCTGGAACTCAATTACACTCCAAAGCTGTCCCTCGATAAGCAAGACCATTCCATTACGCAGGTCATTTGATGTAGCCATTTTTCTCCTTGCTGAGCAGCCAGCAGTTTATCGGTTTGAAAGGGCCCTAAGCGCCAGCACGTAAGAGGCATGGCCAAAGCCAGCAATCACGCCAGTTGCCACAGCCGAAATTACGCTTGTCTGACGAAACTCTTCCCTTGCATGCGGGTTTGATATGTGAACCTCGATGAGGGGAACACCTGCTGAGGTCAAAGCGCTGCACGCGTCCCTTAGTGCATATGAGTAATGAGTAAAAGCTGCAGGGTTCAGAACAACTGGTGTTTCGTTCTCAAATGCCTCTTGAATCCAATCGATTAGTTCTGATTCGCTATTGGTCTGACGAACGGACAAATCTAAACCGAGACCCTTTGCCTCAGCGCTGAGTGCCTTCTCTAAATCTGCCATAGATGCAAGACCGTAGATGTCAGGCTCTCTTCTGCCAAGCAGGTTGAGATTAGGCCCGTTTAGTACCAGAACTTTCATAGTGAGAACTATTCCACAATTGTTTGATACGCGGTGAACAGCAGTTCGCGAGTTGGGGCATGCAGAATGCTTGGCTTGCCAATTTGGTCCAAAACTACAAACCTAAGCACTCCCGAGCGAGTCTTTTTGTCTCGCTGGATGGTTGCAAGGAGCATCTCCCACCGGTCGGCTCGGTAGGTCATAGGAAGCCCCAGTTTGCTGAATACGCTTCGATGCAGATCCACCTCATCATTACTTAGCTTTCCACTGAGCGCGGAAAGCTCTGCGGCAAAGACCATTCCTATAGATATAGCGGCACCATGGCGCCATTTATAGCGCTCGGCGTGCTCGATTGCATGCCCCAGTGTGTGGCCATAATTTAGAAACTCGCGCTTGCCGCTTTCCCTGAAGTCTTCAGCAGTGATTGCTTCTTTAATTCGAATAGAGCGGGTGACAAGATCCGCGAAAACCGCACTTGAATGATCGGTAGCAGATTCGTTACTCAAAACTACATCAAGCATGTCAGGGTCTTGAATGAAGCCATACTTCACAACCTCTGCCATTCCGGCAAGCAATTCATTTCTCGGCAAGGTTTCCAGAGTGTCTAGATCAACGAAAACCCTTTTAGCTAAGTGGAAAGAGCCAACAAGATTCTTTCCCTCAGCTGTATTGATGCCCGTCTTGCCACCAATTGCGGCATCCACCATTCCAAGCAGTGTGGTTGGAATTAGGAAAACACTTACTCCACGCAGCCAATTCGCACCGACAAACCCAGCTAAATCAGTAGTGGATCCTCCCCCAAGGCCAATCACACAATCATCCCGGTTGAAGTCTGCTTGGCCCATTATCTTCCAGCAGAATGAGGCAACTTCTATACGCTTGGCATCTTCACCGCTAGGCACTTCGGCAAGCAAAACCTCGACGCCGCTATCCTGCAGAACCTCTTTCAGTTTCTCAGCAGTTGCTGCCAGTGCGGTCGGTGCAATGAGTAAAGCCTTCTTGCTTCCCTCTAATGCTGGGGCTACATCAAGCAGTAAACCCCTTCCGATTACGCTAGTTTCCATGAATCTCGACCTTAGCCTTTAATTCATCCAAAAGAGACTTGATTGGTCTGTTTCCAGTGAAGAGGGTTTGTTGTGCAAGAGATCTATAGAGCTCCAGCCGCTCTTTGTATATCTCATCCCAACGCTCCGGGTTGTCTCTAAGTAAAGGGCGCTTCAGCAAATTGACTCGTTTTATGACGGAGTCAGAACTTGTGTCCAAAAAAATTATCTGGTGGCTCGCCAGTGCTTTGCGATTTGCTTCTCGCAAAACGATTCCACCTCCGGTTGCCACGACTCCGCCAGTTGCAAGCGCCTCAACAAGTGCCTTTTCTTCATAGTCGCGAAAGGCACTTTCTCCCTCGGTTTCGAATATTTTGACAATTGTCCCGTGAGCTTTTTCAACGAGTTTGTCTGTATCAGAAAAAGGCAGATTCAATGCCTTTGCGAGTTTTCTTCCCAATGTGGTTTTGCCCGCACCCATTGGGCCAATAAGCACAATGCTTTGCATTATTCGGGCTTTGCAATGCGGGATTTCAAGGTTTCAGGGATTGCAGCCAGATACCCGTCAAGGTTTCGCTTTGTCTCATCTAAAGAATCCCCGCCGAACTTTTCCAGCAGCGCATCCGCGATAACCAAAGCAACCATCGCCTCAATTACAATTCCAGCTGCCGGGACGGCACATACGTCGCTTCTTTGGTGATGAGCCGTAGCCGCTTCACCACTGCTGGTGTCGATTGTCTGCAGTGCCCTCGGGACGGTTGAAATTGGTTTCATACCAGCTCTGACACGGATGACTTCACCATTGCTCATGCCGCCTTCAATTCCGCCAGCACGATCAGTTGATCTCTCAACAAGACTTCCGTTTCTAACGATTTCATCGTGAGCCAAACTTCCACGTCGACGGGTGGTCTCGAGACCATCTCCAATTTCAACTGATTTGATTGCCTGGACGCCCATAGCTGCCGCGGCTAATTTCGAATCTAGGCGCTTATCCCAATGAACGTATGAACCGAGCCCAGGCGGAACACCATAAACCAAGGTCTCAACAACTCCACCCAGAGTGTCTCCCGATGCATGGCAGTCGTCAATTTCAGCGATCATTGCCTTAGAGGCTTCTGCATCAAAGCATCTGACTGGATCGGTATCGAGCCTTTCTAGATCAGATGGTCTAGGCATTTTTTCGCTGTTATTGCTAACAGGCCCAATTGCGACGGTGTGAGTAACAAGTTTGATGCCAAGTTCAGCTAAGAAATTTTGAGCAATTCTTCCTAATGCAACGCGAGTTGCCGTCTCACGAGCACTTGCTCGCTCAAGAACGGGTCTGGCCTCATCAAATCCATATTTCTGCATACCAGTGAAGTCAGCATGGCCAGGCCTTGGACGAGTCAGCTTGGCAGCTCGCGCTCCGGTTAAATCTTCTTCTGAAACAGGAGCGGCACTCATCACGGTTTCCCATTTCGGCCACTCTGTGTTAGCGATGCGAATCGCGATTGGTCCTCCTTGAGACAATCCAAACCGCACGCCAGTGGAAATAGTTACTTGGTCTTCCTCAAACTTCATTCTTGCGCCGCGACCATAACCAAGCCGTCTGCGAGCAAGCGCTGTCTGTATGTCCTCGACCAAGATAGGCACGCCAGCAGGCAAACCCTCAATCACTCCTATTAGTTCAGGACCGTGTGATTCACCTGCAGTCAGCCAACGCAACATCTGTCTATTCTGCCACTTTCGCTGCGTTCATCATGATTTCAGCTAATTCCTCTTCATCTTCCAGAGGTATGTCGGATCCATGAAGCAGGATTCGAAGCTGTCCGATAGCTTGCCACACTAACATTTCAAGCCCAGAGATGTAGCCAGCAAAGCCAGCGGGGCTCTGTCGCGAATAGACCACATCAAGGAGGATGCCTGGTTGCGATTGACCAACTAGGCCTGCGAGGGCATCTCCTGGCAGAGTTGAAATCACCAAGTCGCTTTGCAAAACTGAATCAATGTCACTTGGGATGCACTCAAACTGATTAGCTAACTCAGCAAGAGTGTCCGATTTCCTACCCCACAACCTGAGTTCCTTGCCTTCCATGGCAGCGAGTGCGCAGCGAGCAGTAGCGCCAGTGCCGAGGATTCCAACGGTCTGTGCGTTGACTCTCTGAACAGACCGAACAATCCCAAAAACGTCAGTGTTGAAGGCTTTAAGTGATTCAGCGGATCGAAAGAGATAATTCGCACTATTGGTTCGAGAGACAAGCGGTGCCTCCCAGTCTGCAACCGTCCTTGCTTGCTCTTTCAATGGCATTGTCAAAGACATTGCATGAAAGTTTGAATGAGTGGCTAGAAATCCAGCTAAATCAGTGACTTCAAAACGCTCAAATGTGGCACTTATGCCAAGGTGATTCAAGGCCGCTAGTTGAATTTGTGGAGATTTCGAATGGGCTATTGGTGACCCAAGCACCGCTAACGTCTTACTCATCCCAATCCGGATTCTCTCTAAGCCATTTACGGTAAAGCTCGACAGCTTTCTCATGTTCCCTGAGTGTCTCAGAAAAAATGGTTTCACCACTATCCAAATTAATTGTCACAAAGAACAGGTAATTTCCTGGTGCGGGATTAAGTGCAGCTTTAATCGCCAAAGTGCCGGGCGAACTGATTGGGCCGGGCGGCAGACCTGGGTAGACATAAGTGTTGTAGGGATTTTTTGTGTCTGCGACTCCTTGCTGGAATGATTTGATGGATCCCTCGTAGTAGTACTTAACGGTCGGATCTGTTTGTAAGAGCATTCCCTTTTCAATCCGGTTATTGAAAACCGTAGAGACTTTGTAGAAGTCTTCTTGAAGTCGAGCTTCCTCTTGAATGATTGACGCTAATGTCAATAACTCAAGGGAGTCGGAGAGATTAACATCGAATTTATCGAGCTCTTGCTCCATACGAGCTAACATCTCTGAAATTACGGACTCAGCGTTCGCGTCGGGAGAAAACCGATAGGTCGCAGGAAAAAGGTAACCCTCGAGAGTTGGCCCAGGGTAATCCTGGTTGGCTTTATCGATTGCCGAAAACAGTTCAGACTTCGGGATACCTAGGGTTTCGCTAAGCAGAGGAACAATCTGGGCGATCTGGAATCCCTCTGGAATTGTCACGCTGTTTGTAATTGGTTTAGCCTCCATCAAGATTCGTAGCGCCTCAGCACCAGGAATCTTTAATGGAAACTCGTAATGCCCTGGGAATATGACCAAATCGGCTTGGAGCATGGGTCGATAAATCGCATCAAAACTCTTGATGACGTCCGCTTCTACGAGCTTTCTCGCAACGTCTTCCCCGAGATCACCCTCTTCGATGACAATTACGACCGTTCCCTCTCCTTGTCCGACGTAATCCTCAACCGTAAATCGGGACACAACCGAATCAACAAGTTGCATGACTGGATTTGCAGCCAGAGCCGCGCCGAGCAGAATTGCCAAAGCGATTAGAAGTGTGCGCCTCTTACGCTTTAGAGGCTGCTGGGAATTAGTGGTTTCTTGCAAGATAATCCCCCAGTTCCATGCCAGCTTGATGCTTTGAGGTTATAGCGCTGTCAACGATGAGACGGGCTGCCTCCGCATCAATAAAGCTTTTAGATTCTTTAGCACTCTTTCCAACACTTTGAGAAAGTCGAGCGGATTGAGCGGTAGTTAGTCTTTCATCTATCACAAAGACTGGAACTCCGACTTTTTCAGACAACTCGACAGCAAAGCTAATTGCACGCTTTGTTGATTGGGTATTAGCACCGCTCAAAGAAATGGGCAGTCCAACATATATACGTTCGGCCTTCTTATCCCGAACTAGTTCAGCAATTCGGCCGATTGCTTTAGCCTGCTCAATTGTCTCGAGAGCAATAGCGAGAGAGTCTTGCCCAAGTGCTAATCCAACGCGACTTTGGCCCGGATCTACACCAAGACAAATCAAGAGATCTGATCCTTAGCCACCTGGACTGCTTGTTCAAGCTTAGACAAATCATTACCGCCTGCCTGGGCAAAATCAGATTTTCCTCCGCCACCACCACCGAGGATGGCTGCAGCCGCTTTAGCAACAGCTCCCGCATTTACGAAAGATTGCGACTTACTTCCGACTGCAACCATCAATACTGGCTTAGCCTCCGCGATGGCTGCCAGGATGACAACCGACTGCTCTCCTAAACGATCTCTCGCAGACATAGCTAATTGCCTTAGCACGTCGGCAGAATCAACAGAGTCAACTTTTGCCGCCAAAACTTTGTGTGATCCGATACTTTCAGCTGAAGCAACCATTGATGCCAACTCGGACATCGCAGATCTCAGCTTCAACTCTTCCAGACTCTTTTGAGCAGCCTTTAGTTGGTCCAATGTTTCTGTGAAGCGAGCTTCCAATTCGGATTGCGGAGCCTTAAGTTCACTACTTAGGCGCTTTAGGACATTGCGCTCTGCGATCAAAGAGCGCAAAGCAGAAATTCCAACTTCCGCTTCAATTCTGCGAACACCAGAGCCAACTGAGGATTCACCAGTGAGGCTAACCAGTCCAATTTGACTCGAACGTGAGACGTGCGTTCCACCGCAGAGCTCTCTTGACCAGGGACCTCCGACTTGCACTACTCTGACCATTTCGTCGTAAGTCTCGCCAAACAGAGCAATCGCTCCCCAATCCTTGGCATCTGGGAGTGTCATGAACTGAGCGCTTACAGCCAGATCGGCACGAATCGCAAGGTTTGAGACTTCTTCGATTTCACTCTTGGTGCTCTCTGACAGAGCCTCGCCCCAAGCAAAGTCCAAGCGCATGTAGCCAGGCTTGTTATAAGAACCAGACTGAAGCGCATTTGGCCCAAGAACTTGCCGAAGTGCCGCATGCACAACGTGAGTAGCACTGTGTGCCTGACAAGCACCTAGACGCCAATCCTGGTAAACATTCGTTTCAACAGCTTGGTCTCTATTTATCTCACCGCTAATTACCCTGACGCGGTGTGAAAAGAGTCCCTTGACAGGCTTTTGAACATCGAGGACCTCGAGAACAACCTTTCCAGCCACAATCTGACCTGCATCGGCAATCTGCCCGCCAGATTCTGCATAGAGACTGGTTCGGTCAAGAATTACTTCTCCGATTTGACCTTGTTGCAAGGAATCTACAACTGAACCATCGTGAATAAGACCGAGAACCTTGGCCTCAGCTGTAAGGCTTTCATAGCCTAGGAAGACAGTTTCACCCTTAGCGCGGAACTCACGATAGACATCAAGATTGGTACTTGCACGCTTACTCTTCGCATCTTGCTTCGCTCGATCTCGCTGCTGCTGCATGAGCTCGTCAAATTTGACTCTGTCGACACTCTTGCCGCTTTCTTCGGCAATCTCCACAGTTAGATCAATTGGAAAACCGTAGGTGTCGTGCAATAGGAACGCAACTTCGCCAGAGAGCTGCGACTTTGTTTTTTCCAGCTCTTCCTCGAGAACCTGGCTTCCTGAATCAAGAGTTTTTCTAAAGCCGGCCTCTTCGGCAAGTGCAGCACGAAGAACACGCTCAAAGCTTTCTTCAAGCTCAGGATAAGCCTCAACCATTGCATTCTTACTTGCGGTAAAGAGCTTCTGAAAAGATGCCTGCTCGATGCCTAAAAGACGAAGCGCTCGGACTGAACGACGGAGCAAACGTCTGAGAACGTATCCCCTTCCTTCATTCGAAGGAGTCACTCCGTCGCTCATCAACATCAATGCAGATCGAATATGGTCTGCAATTACGCGCATCCGAACGTCATCCGAACCATTTGCTCCGTATTTCTTTCCGCTTAGATCACTAGCAATGTCAATCAGCGGTCGGACTTGATCGATTTCGTAGATGTTCTCAACACCCTGCAACAAGAAAGCAACACGCTCCAAGCCCATTCCTGTGTCAATGTTCTTCTTGGGAAGCTCCCCAAGAATTGGAAAGCCTTCTTTGGCCCCACCGTCGCCACGTTCATATTGCATAAACACGAGATTCCAAATCTCGATGTAGCGGTCTTCGTCAGCTTCTGGCCCACCCTCTTTGCCGTAGGAAGGTCCTCTATCAAAATAGATTTCAGAGCAAGGACCAGCTGGACCGCGTTGACCAGTTGACCAATAGTTGTCCTTCATTCCACGCTTTTGAATTCGTTCTCTTGGAATGCTGGTTTCCTCGAGCCAATAGCCAATTGACTCCTCGTCGTCTTCATAGACAGTCGCCCAAAGTCGCTCCGGATCGAATCCTAAACCACCCTTTTCCAGCGAATTGGTTAGGAGCTCCCAAGCGAAAGCGATTGCTTCGCGCTTGAAGTAGTCACCAAAAGAGAAATTTCCGTTCATCTGGAAGAAGGTGCCGTGTCTTGTTGTCTTACCAACTTCTTCGATGTCAAGGGTTCTTACACACTTTTGAACCGAAGTTGCTCTGGCGTATGGTGCAGGCAAAACTCCGGTCATGTAAGGAATGAATGGCACCATGCCAGCAACGGTGAACATCAGGTTGGGGTCTTGTGAGATCAAAGATGCGCTAGGTACAACGGTGTGGTTCTTCTTTTCGAAGAACTCAAGCCACCGCCGCTTGATTTCAGCGGTCTTCATTTACTGCTTCTTGGTAGTTGGTTTTGACTTGGTCTTTGAAAGCTCAGCTTCACGCTCTTTATAGCCCTCTGTAACAGCGTTTCCAAAATCTTTTGCTGCACCGATTAATTCTTCGGCCGCTGCCTTGACCTGAGGATTGTCTTTTGCCTGAATCGCAGCAAATGCTCCCAGTCCCAGTCCTGCAACAAACCATCCGAACCTTGACATTTCCTACCTGCGCTTTCCGAGAATTGAGGTGAAGCTCTGAACAACACCCATCAGTTTACTGAGCGGTGCTCCGACTGAAGATGTGAAGACTGCCACCAAAGAATTTATGTTCTCAGTTACTTGCTCAACATCTGATGTGATGTGGTCAATTCGCTTGAGCTGCTTGTTTGCTTCGGTCAAGGTCGTCTTTGCCTCGCTTAACATTGGCTCAAGTTCATTGTTGAAAATCTGCACCGTGCGTGTAGTTTCATCAATCAACCGTGCCAGCTTTATCAGCGGAAGCGCAAGCATCAGCACCAGCAGCAGCAAAGCTGCGCTGATGATGACAACTGCTAGATCGCCCGCTGGCAATTTAATTACCTCGCTGCGTAGTACTCAACCACCAGCTGAACTTCACAAACAACTGGCACTTCAGCACGCTTTGGTCGGCGCACGAGAGTTGATTGCAACTTGTCTAGCTGAACGGATAGGTACTCAGGAGTGGCCGCATTAACATCGGCGTGACCGCCGGCAGCTGCAACCTGGAATGGTTCGGTCTTCTCGCTCTTTTCGTGAACGTGAATCATCTGACCTGGCTTAACTCGGAAAGAAGGTCGGTCCACACGCTGACCATCAACCAAGATGTGGCGGTGCACTACCATCTGTCGAGCCTGAGCCATGGTTCTTGCAAAACCCGAGCGAAGCACTAGCGCGTCTAGGCGCATCTCCAGAAGTTCAACTAGGTTCTCACCAGTTAGTCCTTCAGTGCGCTTGGCTTCCTGGAAAGTCTTTCTCAGTTGTGCCTCGCGAATTCCATACTGCGCACGCAGTCTCTGCTTTTCACGCAGACGAACTGCAAAGTCAGAGTCTGACTTGCGCTTGGTGCGGCCGTGCTGACCTGGAGCATATGCACGCTTCTGCATGTACTTTCCAGCCTTTGGGGTTAGAGCAATCCCGAGCGCGCGAGAAAGTCGCGTCTTGCTGCGGGTTCTAGTTGTCTTAGACAAGCAAATACCTCTCAATAGTTTTCATTGGATTGTGAAGGGTCTCCAGCCGCTGAGCCCAAACAACCTCGAAATTCTAGCAGGCGAGAAGTTGCTTGTCACTCCCCCATCAGCAGCTTACGGATCGCTAAATAACGCTCGCGAAGGGTCTTTTCATAGCCTCGCTCGGTCGGATCAAATAGGTTCTTGGCCTGCGAATAGTGCTGCCTGACAATCCCCGCTGGGTTGTCATGTGGATAGACATACCCCACTGCTCCGGTTGAACGAAGCGGCGCTGGAACTGCTGGTGCAAACCCCTCATTCACTTGCTCTATCGCCTGGTCAATTGCTAGATAGGCGGAATTTGATTTTGGTGCTAGCGCCAGATAGATGGTTGCCTCGGCCAGGGGTATTCGACCCTCCGGCATGCCGATCTTCTCGACTACGGACGCGGCTGCTTCTGCCAAGACGAGCGCATTTGGATCTGCTAGTCCAATGTCTTCTACCGCAAGAATCATCAGCCTTCTAGCGATAAATCGCGGATCTTCACCACCAACAATCATTCGAGCAAGATAATGAAGAGCCGAGTCGACATCTGATCCCCGAACACTCTTTATGAAGGCGCTGATTGTGTCGTAGTGGGAATCTCCGCCATCGTCATAAGCAAGGTTGGTTTGACTAACCGTCTTGACATCCTCGACCTGAACTTCCCCATCAACTGAGTTGGCTGATGCTTCCAGCAGAGATAGTGCTCTTCTCGCATCACCGCCTGCAATTTTGGCGATGAAGCTGATGGCTGCTTCGCTGAACACTCTTTCTTTCAACAGGGCATCACTTGTTATAGCCCTAGTTAAAAGCAGTTCGATTTCACTCTCGGCAAGCGGCTGCAGATTGATTACAAGCGATCTAGAGATGAGAGGTTTTATAACGCTAAACGACGGATTCTCGGTGGTAGCCGCAATCAGAGTTAGAACACCTGACTCAACGGCTCCTAACAAGGCATCTTGTTGTGCCTTACTAAATCTGTGAATCTCATCTAAAAATAAAACCGTTTGCTTCTCGTAAGCGTGCAGATCAGTTCTCGCTGAATCGATGACATCCCGAACCTGGCTGACACCAGCGCTGATTGCACTCAGCTCGACAAATTTGGCCTTGTTTGATTGAGCTACCAATCGGGCCAGGGTTGTTTTCCCGCTGCCGGGAGGTCCCCACAAAATGATCGAACTAAGACCCCGGCTGAAATCGCCCTGGACCAATCGAGAAAGTGGCGATCCTGGCTTCAGGGCGGCGGTTTGGCCCACCACCTGCTCTAAAGAGGTTGGTCTGAGTCTTTCTGGTAGCGGAGTCACCACAAGTGGATTCTATGCGCTCTAGAATGGCTGGTCGGAAGGCATCCCTAATGAAAAAAGACGACAAGTTATCCAGCTACCAAGCTAAGCAAGACTTGATTCAAGGCCGCAAGAAGATTGCGGCTAAGGACAATCGATTGGCAATCATCGCTGCCGCCGGCGCGCTAGTCGTTGCTCTTGCTGGCCAGTTTCTCTACTTCAACATAGGTCCCGGCTCGTTAGTTGCGGAGCCGACTGAGTCACCAACGGATGAAACAAGCGGCGAGTACTCCCTCCCCTCTCCTGAGTTGGCCGAAGGTAGAACTTGGCAAAGCACGCTTGAGCTAAACGGTTCTGCCATTTCACTAGAGCTGGATGGTGCAAATGCGCCTCAGGCAACCGCAAACTTTATTTCTCTAGCGCAGTCTGGCTACTTCGAGGGAATTACATGTCACCGCCTTGTAACCGAGGGAATCTATGTCCTGCAGTGCGGAGATCCAAGCGGAGATGGAACCGGTGGACCTGGTTACAACTTTGGTCCAATTGAAAACGCTCCTGCTGATGATCTTTATCAAGAAGGTGTTTTGGCAATGGCTAGACGTGGAGGCGATGGATCTTCCATGGGAAGCCAGTTCTTTATCGTCTACCAAGACTCGACAATCCCCTCTGATGCCGCTGGAGGCTACACCGTCTTTGGCAAGGTCACAGGTGGTCTAGAGGCTGTCAAAGCCATAGCTGAGGCGGGCACTGCCGATGGGTCAACCGATGGAAGACCGGCTAGCGAGGTCAAGCTAGGCAATGTTTCGGTAGAGTAAAAAGTCGCGAAATCGGGAGAAAACTTGAGCGCAAACGAATTTGGTCGAGTAGATGAAAAGAACGCCGTCTACCTAAAAGATCAGGGAGCTGAACGCCTTGTTGGGCAGTACCCTGACGTCTCTGCTGACGAAGCGATTGCATTCTTTATCCGTAAATTCGAAGACCTTGAAGCTCAGGTAAGAATTCTTGAGCAAAGAATTGCTAACGGCATCAACGATGCCAAGAGCCTGAAGGCAACTCACGCCACTTTGAAGAAGGAAGTTAGCGAACCAAAGGGTGTTGGCAACTACGAAAACCTTCGCCAACGCCTTGAAAAACTTATGCCAGCCATCGAAGAAGCCGCTACCAAGGCAAATGAAGCCCGAGAAAAAGCAGTCGCCGCAGCGCTCGAGGAGAAGGAAAAGATCGCCAAGCGCGCCGAAGAACTAATTAGCAACCTGGGTTCTATCAACTGGAAGAAGAGCGGCGAAGAGATGGCTGAACTGTTTGCCAAGTGGCAACAGATTCAAAAAGACAGCCCCAAAATTGCAAAGTCCATTACTGACCCAATCTGGAAGCGCTTCTCGCAAGCAAGAGCACAATTTGAATCTGGAAAGCGAAAGTACTTCGCAGTGCAAGATGCAAAGTTCAAAGAGGCTAAGAAAATTAAGGCCGAACTGACCAAGAAAGCTGAATCACTGGCGGAGAAGGGTGCCGCAGCAGCAGCTGAATATCGAAAGCTGCAAGCCGAATGGAAAAAGGCAGGCAAGGCCGGAAAAATTGAAGAGGCACTCTGGGAGGCATTCCGAGGCGCAGGTGACAAGATTTTCGAGAAAAAGAAAGAGCTGGATGAAAAGCTTGCCACTTCCCACGCAGAGAACCTAACCGCCAAGCAAGCTCTACTAATTGAAGCCGAAGCTGTCGCACTAACAGATCTCAAAGCAGCTCGCTCCAAGCTTTCTCAAATTCAAGCCAAGTGGTCCAAGATCGGACATGTTCCAAAAGATCAAGTAAAGAGCATCGAGGGAAGACTTCGTCAGATCGAAGCAAAGCTTGCAGAAGCCGAAAAAGAAGCTTGGCAGCGCTCTGATCCAGCGGCCAAAGCTCGCAGCAATGCATTCGTCGAACAACTTGAGAAGGTCATTTCAACTTTGGAAAAGGAGTTGGCGGCCGCTCCTGAACCAAAGAAGAAGGAGATTCAGGATCAAATTGAATCTCGCAGGGCCTTGCTAGTTGCGGCTCAGAACGCAGTCGACTAAGCGCCCTTTACTCGATAGACGTCATAGACGTTGTCGATTCGTCTGACTTGGTTCAACAAATGATCCAAATGTGACGGGTCGGCCATCTCAAAAACAAACCTGCTAAGGGCCACTCTGTCTCTGCCTGTCGAAACAGTTGCACTCAGGATGTTTACATGGTTTTCAGTTAGTACTCGAGTTACGTCGGAGAGTAATCCGCTTCTATCGAGAGCTTCAACCTGAATTTGAACCATGAAGACACCTCTTGAGTCTTCGGACCAGGAAACCTCAACTATGCGCTCTGGTCGAAGGCTCTTGACGTTCTTGCAGTCCGAGCGATGCACTGAAACTCCATCGCCGCGTGTGATAAACCCCAGAATCTCATCCCCTGGCACCGGTGTGCAGCAACGTGCCATTTTGGTCATAACATCAGCTGAGCCCCGGACTAAAACTCCTTGGCTGGCGCTACGTGGACCACGCAAAGACTTTGGAACCTGTATAGGAATCTCTTCAGTCTCAGGCTCAATGATGCCCTGCAGTAACTTGAGTCGTTCGATCACGCTGGAGGATGAGATCTGTCCTTGCCCAATCATTGAAAACAAAGCCGAAACATCAGCCAACTTAAAGTCTTCTGCTACCTCCTCCAGCAGGTCTGAGTTGATTAGTGATTGAACCGGCAATCCTTGACGACGAAGGCCACGAATTAGCGCTTCCTTACCTTCTTCTGAGGAGTGTTCTTTTCGTTCTTGTGTGAACCAGTGCTTAATTTTGGCTCTAGCTCTTGGACTTGCTACAAAGTTGAGCCAATCTTTGCTTGGGCTGGCTGTGTTGGCTTTAGAGGTCAAGACCTCAACTACGTCACCAGCTTGCAACTTGGTTTCAAGTGGCACCAATCTTCCATTAACTTTGGCACCAATTGTCTTGTGGCCGACCTCAGTGTGCACCGCATAGGCAAAATCAACTGGCGTCGAACCAGCTGAAAGGCCGATAACTCTTCCCTTTGGTGTGAAGACATAAAGCTCTTTTGCGCCGATTTCAAATCGAAGATTATCGAGAAACTCCCCTGGGTCAGCAGTCTCCTCTTGCCAGTCGCTGAGCTGCTTGAGCCATGCCAAGTCAACTTCACGCTCTGGTCCCTTACCTGAAACCTGTTTGTATTTCCAATGTGCCGCAACACCAAATTCCGCTCGTTGATGCATCTCTTGAGTACGAATTTGGATCTCCACAGCCCGGCCCTCTGGTCCAAGGACGGTGGTGTGGAGTGATTGATAGAGATTGAACTTGGGCATAGCTATGTAGTCTTTGAATCGACCAGGCAGCGGCGACCATCGTGCGTGAATTGCACCTAAGGCACCATAACAATCACGCACCGAGGGAACAATTACGCGGATTCCAACCAGGTCATAAATGTCTTCGAACTCCCTGCCCTTGAGAATCATCTTTTGGTAAATCGAGTAATACTGCTTGGGCCTTCCTTCAATCTTCGCTTTCACCTTGGCATCGCGAAGCTCGGAATCGATTTCTTCAATAACTGTTTCTGTGTACTCGCTACGAAGAGGATTGCGCTGCTTCACCAAAGAGACAATTTCCTCGTAAACCTTTGGATAGAGAACTGAGAAGCTGATGTCCTCAAGCTCATTTTTGATTGTTGCAATACCGAGCCTGTGAGCAAGTGGCGCATATATTTCAAGAGTTTCCTGCGCTTTACGACGGGCCGACTCAGGTTCGACAAATCCCCAGGTTCTAGCGTTGTGAAGTCTGTCTGCCAGCTTTATAACCAGCACTCGAACGTCTTTACTCATAGCAACTACCATCTTGCGCATGGTCTCTGCTTGGGCGGTGTCGCCAAATTTCATTTTGTCTAATTTGGTGACGCCATCAACCAAGAGTCCTACTTCTTCTCCAAAATCCACTCTGAGCTGTTCAATGGAATATTCGGTGTCCTCAACAGTGTCGTGCAAAAGAGCTGCCGCAATAGTGGCCGGCCCAGATCCAAGGTCTGCCAATATCCGCGCTACGGCCAGAGGGTGAGTTATGTAATCCTCACCTGATTTTCTCTTTTGTCCCTCGTGATACTTCTCAGCGGTGTTGTAGGCCCGCTCAATCAGGCTCGAATCTGATTTGGGGTGATTCTGTCTAACTGTTCGAATCAGCTCGGCAAGATCTTCACCTACCGCACTGGATGCCTTAGTGAATATCCATGGCAGTCTGGAGCGCAGAGAACTGGCAATACTGTCAGACATCTCTCGCTCCTTTTTAGGGTAGAGAGAAGTCTATTGGCGAGAGGCCAGAACCTTGTCGGCTGCCGCCTTTAGAGCCGGCTCGCGCTCACGAAGGTGAACGTACACAGGCGCTGCCAAAAATACGGAAGAATAGGTTCCCACAATCGTTCCTACGAAGAGTGCCAGTGAGATGTCCCGGAGGGTGCCAGCGCCAAGCAACAGTGATCCGATGAACAAAATCGCCGCTACCGGAAGGACCGATACCACTGATGTGTTGATTGATCTCACAAGGGTCTGGTTGACTGCCAAATTGACCGCTTCACCAAAGGTCCTGGTTTCGGACAATTCGATGTCAGCAGTGTTTTCACGAACCTTGTCAAAGACCACCACTGTGTCATATAGGGAATAGCCCAAGATGGTCAAGAATCCAATGATTGCAGCAGGGGTGACCTCAAATCCAACACCTGCATAAACGCCAAGCGTGAAGACAAGGTCGTGGGCTAGAGCAATGAGTGCCGCGGCGCTCATCTTCCACGATCGGAAATAAAAAGCCATCAGGAGCGAAACAATGCCGAGGAAGACAAACAGACCAATCAGAGCCTGTCGTGTAATCTCTGCTCCCCAGTTAGGCCCAATAAAACTAGAAGCTACGAGTGAAGAGTCAATACTGAATGCTTCCGCAAGAGCAAGTCTCACCTGCTCAGACTGCTCATCTCCTAGTTGCTCAGTCTGAATTCTGAGATCAGCTTCCCCAACAGTGGTAACAGTTACCTGCGCAGCTGGCACAACTGAATGAACAGCGTCAACGGCGACGGACTGCTCAAGTGATTGAGAATTGGTAAGCCTGAATTCGCTTCCGCCTCTGAATTCAATACCGAAATTAAAGCCTCCGCGCAGCACGGGTAGAGCAATCGACAAAATTACTGCGACAGCAGCAACGGTGTACCAAATTTTGCGTCTTCCGACAAAATTGAAGGAACGCTCGCCCGAATAGAGCTGATTTCCAAACTCGCGCATCTTACTCATGGTTCTCCTTGCCCTGCAGCGCTTTGCGCTCAGCAATGGTCTGGCGAATCTCAGCCTGCTTAGAACTCTTCTTCAGCTTGATCTCTGGAACGCTTGTCGCGTAGCGGAATTCACCGCGTCCTTTGTAGGAAGCTTCCTGCGCAGAGAGGTCAAAACCAGAGAACTTATGTCCGGACGCAAAGAACTTGTTTCGAGCCAGCAGCTGAACCAGCGGATGGGTGAACAAAGTTACAAGCAAGATGTTGATTAGTGTCGTTAGACCTAAAGTGAAGGCGAATCCACGTACGGCGGCGCTGGTAAGCAGATACAGAATTATGGCTGCCGAGAAGCTAACAGCGTTAGAAGCCAAGATAGTTCTGAGCGCTCTTCTCCAACCTGCCTCAACCGCAACTTCTAGACTCTTGCCCTCACGAAGTTCATCGCGAATACGCTCAAAGTAAACGATAAATGAGTCAGCCGTAATACCAACAGAAATAATCAATCCAGCCACACCGGCAAGTGATAGACGGTAGCCCTGTCTCCATGACAAGAAGGCAATAAAGAGGTAGACCAAAATTGCAGCCATGAGAAGCGAGCCAAGAACAACCACCGCAAGGCCTCTGTACTGAATGGTCATGTAGACCATAACCAGCAATAATCCGATCAAACCGGCAATTACACCAGCTTGCAAAGAATCTTCACCAAGCGTTGCTGAAATGTTCTCCTGACTTTGAACTTCAAAGCCAATCGGTAGCGCTCCATACTTCAATTGGTCAGCAAGAATCGTAGAGGTTTCTTGAGTGAAGCTTCCGGTGATTTGAGCTTGACCGTTAGTGATTACCGCTTGCGTGGCAGGAGCGGTGATGATGTAACCGTCAAGAACAATTGCAAATTGATTTTGAGGGCTTGTCAATCCAAACAATCGCTGTGTGACATTTCCGAATGCGGTTGTGCCCTCCGGATCAAACTCAAGGTTTACGGCCCAAGTGTTAGTGCTTGCACCGGTCTGAGTGGTGATAGTGCCAGCAAAGGCATCTGAGATGTTCTCACCACGAACTTCGACTGGCCCCAAAATGTACTTGTTGAACAGAAAATCATCACAGGTAACCAGAGGCTTTGCTGGGTCATCAACCTGACCTGGAGCCCTAAACGGCTGCGAGCAATCAATTTGATCAAAGTCCTTTTGAACTTTCTCTGTAATCCAGGCCAAATCTGATGCGTTCGTTGGTGGGGTGGCTGGAGTATCGCTCAAAGTGCTGGTATCAACCAGCTCGGTTCCCTCCGCCAAGGGTGTCGATTGCGCAACTGTGAGAACAGGACGGAATTCAAGAAGTGCAGAAGCTTTAATCAGCTGAAGAGTGTTCGCATCAGGAGTACCAGGAATGGAAACAACGATGTTTTCATTTCCCTGCACAGTTACGGTTGCTTCTCCAACTCCCGAACCGTCAATTCTTTGTCTAATGATTTCTACCGCTTGATTCAGCTGTTCCAGAGATGCTGTTTCTCCATCAGCGATGGATGGAGTAAGGATGAGCTGAGTGCCACCCTGAAGATCCAGTGCAAGCTCCGGAGTCCAAGTCGCTCCCGGTTGTGCGGTGACTGTACCCCAAGTGATTAGGGCAGTGAAAAACACCGCAATCGCGCCGACCCAGGAAAGTTTTCGGCGAGCGGATTTACTGGTTGTGCTCTCAGCCAAGTTTTTACTTCTCCCCCGTGGACACTACTTTGCCCACTGCTCCGCGCAGAACGCGCAGTTTGCTGCCGGCTGATTCAATTTCAACCTCTTCATCGGTCAGGCTAACTACCTTGCCTTTGATGCCCGCGTGCAGAATAACTTCTGCCCCAACGCTTAGCGAAGCTTGCATAAGCTCAATTTCCTTGCGACGCCTTCTGTTCTGCATGATCAGAAGAACGATCAACAAAATCAAAACGGCAAACAATAAAACGTCAAAAGTCAAAGCTTTTCCTTACCGATTGGTCCCTCGAAATTATAGGCGCAAATGGCCCGCTTGCCCTAGGAAGCCAGGTGTTCTATGCCTGATTGGGTGATTTCTCTACCCCTTTGGGTCCTCGCCAGGAAGCCTGAGCGAATCAGAAAGGGTTCAATAACCGCCTCGATGGTCTCTGGCTCCTCGCCTAGCGCGACGGCGAGGGTTGAAAGACCTACCGGTTTGGCGTTGAATTTCTGCGCTAGCAGGTTCAGCAATTCACGATCTACCCGGTCCAGTCCACGCTTGTCCACACCGAATAGTTCCATCGCCGAATCAACCGTTTGAACGGAGATCGCTGAATGCTTATTGACTGAGGCAAAGTCCTTAACGCGGCGCAGCAACCGATTAGCAATTCTGGGGGTGCCGCGAGATCTGCCAGCTAGCTCACTCACAGCAGATGGCTCAATTTTTATCCCCAGTCGTGAGGATGAGCGCTGAATAACTTCTGAGAGTTCAGGTTCATCGTAGAACTCAAGAAATGCTGTGAACCCGAAACGATCTCTAAGTGGTGTCGGAAGCATGCCGCTTCTAGTGGTGGCACCAACCAAGGTGAACGGAGCGATGTCGAGCGAGATTGAACTAGCTCCAGGACCCTTCCCCACCATTACATCTACGCGGAAATCCTCCATGGCGAGATAAAGCATCTCTTCAGCTGATCTCGAAAGCCGGTGAATCTCATCAATAAAGAGAACATCACCGGACTCTAAGGATGACAAAACTGCAGCTAAATCGGCAGCTGACTGGATTGCGGGTCCTGAAGTGAGGCGAAGGTTGCGATCTGACTCCCTTGCAACAATCATCGCTAGCGTCGTTTTGCCAAGCCCTGGCGGACCAGCAAGCAGCATGTGATCAGCAGCTCTGCCGTCGAGCTTTGCAGCTTGGATAATCAGTGAAACCTGTGAAACAACTTTGGTCTGACCAACAAACTCGGAAAGGTTAGTGGGTCTGAGTCGGGCATCTAATTCTTTATCTTCGTTGTCAATCATTGTTTGCTTCCACCCAAAATCTTCAGTGCGCTCTTCAGCATTTGCGACTCTGAAGCTTTCTGGTCCACCTGCGCTAGGGCAGAGCGCGCTCGTGCATCATCGGTTCCGAGTTGCTTGAGTGCCAACATGACGCGATGTGCGGTTGGTGTAACTACCTGCTGTGCTTTACCAGCCAACGAAATGAGAATCAGTTTCGCAGTCTTAGGGCCAATGCCGCTTATGTTTCTGAATGCCTGTTCATCCTGATTGCTGATTGCCGCAGCAAAGGTCTCAGGGTCCAATCCCGAAATCACGGTCATCGCCAGCTTGGGGCCAATTCCAGAGACTGAGCAAAGAAGATCGAACTGCTCTCGTTCCAACTTGCTACCAAAACCGAAGAGCGAGATATCGTCTTCCTTGACAATCATTCTGGTGTGAAAAGTGGCCTCTTGTTTGATTTGAAGCTGCAGCAACTGTCGAGGCGCTAGGAAAACTTCAAATCCCACGCCACCTACCAGGACAACGGCGGAATCTGTTCCTAGCTCTAGAACTTGCCCATTCAGGATTGAAATCACAGCCCTAACCTAGCTTTCGCTTGGCGGCTTTGGCTGCCGCAACCCACTGCTTTCGAGCTGGTGTGGAGGCAATTTGAGACTTGTTGCTCGCGCAAATCGCAACAGCTAGGGCATCGGCTACGTCAGCCGGCTTGGGCACTTCCTTCAGCTTCAAGATTGCAGTCACCATTTGTGCAACTTGTGCTTTACTCGCCCTGCCGTGTCCAGCGACGGCTGCCTTAACTTCACTTGGAGTGAAGAATTCGACTGGGATTGAGTGTTTATGGGCGATAGCCATGAGTGCACCCGATATTTGCGCAACCCCCATGACCGATCTCAGATTTGCTTGAGCAAAAACCCTCTCGAGGGCAATCAAACTCGGCTGATACTTCTCAACCAGATTCTCAAGCTCCAAGGAGATCTTTCCTACTCGCTCCGCCGGATCAGAATGCGCATCAGACTGGAACATTCCATGCAAAACAGATTTATTTGATTCAACCAGTGCAAATCCGCATCGAGTTAGTCCCGGATCAACGCCTAGTATCAAAGCCATACTTAGCCCAGTTGCGCCAAGACTTCATTACTGAGATCCATGTTTGTGTAGACCTCCTGCACATCATCAAGATCTTCTAAAGCCTCTACCAACTTAATGTTCTTCTCCGCGACTTCCTTGTCTGCCGCGATCTTCATCGAAGAGACGAACTCAACGTCCGCACTTTCATAATCCAAGCCAGCTGACTGCAGCGCTTCGCGGATCTTTGTGATTTCGCTGGCATCACAGGTTAGGACGTAACCGTCTCCGGAAGGCATAATGTCATCAATTGCGTGTTCCAAAGTTGCCTCAAGAATCTGATCTTCAGTTACCCCGTCCGATACGACAATGACACCTTTACGACTGAACTGATAGGAAACAGAACCTGGATCAGCCAGGCTGCCTGAGTTCTTAGTAAAAGCAAGACGAACCTCAGCCGCAGCACGATTCTTGTTGTCCGTTAGACACTCGACTAATATCGCAACTCCACCAGATCCATAGCCCTCGTAAAGGATGTTCTGGTAGTCGGCACCTTCACCATTTGCTCCACTACCACGCTTCACGGCACGATCAATGTTGTCGTTAGGAACTGAATTCTTTCTAGCTTTGTAGACGGCATCGTAAAGAGTGGGATTGCCTTCGATGTCAGGTCCACCATTTCGAGCGGCGACTTCAATGTTTCTGATTAGCTTCGCCCAAAGCTTTGCGCGACGAGCGTCATTGGCAGCTTTTTTATGTTTAGTAGTTGCCCATTTGGAGTGACCTGACATAGTTCACCTAAACTATCGCTTTCTTACTTTCTTATCTGTTTCAAAAACAATTTGTGAAGAACTTCAGAACCTGTTAGCTCTGGGTGGAAACTGGCTCCCATGATTTTGCCATGTCGGACTGCTACTGGCTGCCCCTCAAAGGTAGCGATTACTTCTACCTTGGAAGCATCAAGGATTTTAGGAGCCCGGATAAATGCAACGCGCTCGTTCTTACCATCAATCTGGACCTCGCCCTCAAAACTGTGAGTCTGTCCGCCATAGGCATTCCTTGAAACTGCAATTGGCAATCCACCAATAAGTTCTTGATCAGGCAGTCGCCCCTCAACTGCATCACTTA
>CAYXWU010000010.1:0-24374 GCA_964468885.1 uncultured Aquiluna sp.
CTGCCGCTAATCCAGGTCGATGAACCGGCCATCTCTATGACCATCGGTATCAACACTTCACCCATGGCTGGAAGAGTTAAGGGCGCTAAGGTAACGGCCAGACTGGTCAAGGAAAGACTTGATCGCGAATTGATTGGAAACGTTTCAATCAAAGTATTGCCAACCAGTCGCCCGGATGCATGGGAAGTGCAGGGTCGAGGTGAGCTTGCCCTAGCAATCTTGGTCGAGCAAATGCGCCGCGAGGGTTATGAACTTACAGTCGGTAAGCCACAGGTAGTTACAAAAACCATTCACGGCAAACTTCACGAACCATTTGAAGACCTCACCATTGATACACCTGAAGAATTTCTTGGTGCAGTGACACAGCTCTTGGCAGCCCGTAAAGGTCGCATGTTGAATCTAATCAACCATGGTACCGGTTGGGTGCGAATGGAATTCAAAGTGCCTTCACGAGGACTGATTGGGTTTAGAACAGAATTCCTTACTACCACCAAGGGTTCGGGGATAGCTAACGCTCTGGCCGCAGGTTATGAACCCTGGGCTGGCGACATTGTGACCAGGCAGAATGGATCACTAGTAGCAGATCGAGCTGGTGTTGCGACTCCGTTTGCGATGATTGCACTGCAAGAGCGAGGCATGTTCTTTGTCGAACCAACCAGCGAAGTTTATGGCGGCATGGTGGTGGGGGAGAACTCTCGTCCAGAGGACATGGAAATTAATATCACCAAGGAAAAGCAACTAACGAACATGCGTGCTGCTTCCGCAGACAGCTTCGTTGGACTGACTCCACCTAAGAAACTTTCGCTCGAGGAGAGCTTGGAGTTTGCGCGTGAAGATGAGTGTGTTGAAGTAACGCCAGAAGCTATTCGAATTAGAAAAGTTGAGCTTGATCCAAACGTTCGCGCTCGCTTAGCCTCAGCGCGAAAGCGAAGCGCAGAAAACTAATCGCCTGAGTTGCCGTAAAGGCGATCTCCGGCGTCTCCCAAACCAGGGACGATGTAACCAACTTCGTTTAGTTTTTCATCAAGTGCTGCCAGGTGGACCGTCACCAATTTGTTTGGCCACTTGTTCTCCACATGTTTCTTGACAGCTGCAACCCCTTCTGGGGCACCGAGCAAACAGATACACGTGGCAGCAATAGCCCCACGCTCGAATGCGTAATCGAGAGAGTCCATGAGGGTTCCACCGGTCGCCAACATCGGGTCAATCAAAAAAACTTCCCGGTTATCTAGTCGTTCTGGTAACCGATTGGCATATGTGATTGGTTGCAGTGTCTCTTCGTTGCGCTTGATTCCCAGGAATCCCACCTCTGCATCTGGAATAAGCCTGGTAATCCCCCCCAGCATGCCAAGGCCGGCACGGAGGATAGGGATGATTAGCGGGGTTGGTTTTGCCAGTTGCTTGCCTGTTGTTTTGACCAAAGGTGTTTCAACTTCTTTGTCTATGACTCTTAGATTTTTCGTGGCTTCAAAGGTCAGCAGTGCCACTAGCTCTTCAACCAGCTGTCGGAATTGCGCGCTAGGGGTATTTTTGTCCCGCAGCAGGGTGACTTTGTGAGAAATCAAAGGGTGGTTTGCGACAACTAGCTCCATGAAGATAACCCTATCGTTGCCAAGCGGGCAGGTTCTGGGCTGGGAAGTAGAATTTGGCCATGAAGCTAAGCCACGAGCTCAAGAGCATTCCTAACATGCTCAGCATTCTCAGGCTTCTGCTGGTTCCAGTGTTTCTGGCCTTGCTAGTCAATGATCGATTTCTTTGGGCCATAGCAGTTTTGGCTTTTGCCTCCTTTACCGACTGGCTTGATGGGCAGATTGCAAGACGCTTCAATCAAGTCACCCAGCTGGGCAAGCTGCTAGACCCATCCGCTGACCGACTTTTTATATTGGCGACCTTGATTGGCCTTACTTGGCATCAAATAATCCCAGCCTGGTTTGCTCTGGTGATTGTGCTTAGGGATATTCTGCTGCTGGCTGGCTTACCGGTCCTTCGAAAACTGGGCTACAAATCACTGCCAGTCCACTTTGTTGGAAAAGCTGGCACCTTTGCATTGCTATATGCGCTGCCACTTTTATTGATGGCTGACGTTTGGGTTTCGGCAGGCTGGTTGATCCAGCCCCTCGCCTGGGCCTTCGCCTGGTGGGGGATAGCGCTCTACTGGCTCTCAGGCTTCATCTACCTCTACCAACTGCAAACTCTGATTTCGCGTGAAAGGCAAAAATCCTCTAGCATTTAGGTTCTAGGGGAGGCTCAATGTCTAAAGAATTCAGCGGAGAAGACACCGCTAAATTTTCATCCGACATGGTTGTTGGCCAAACCCCAACACTTACCCCAGAAGAAACATCAGCTCTCGCAGCGCTTCCTGCTTCCTCCGCGTTACTAATTGTTCACCGTGGACCTGGGGCAGGATCACGTTATTTACTAGACCACGATCAAACAGTCGCAGGTCGTCACCCAGATGCAGATATTTTTTTGGATGATGTAACAGTCTCTCGTCGGCACGCAAGCTTTGATAGAGCTGGCAACATTTTCACAGTTTCCGATCTGGGTTCCATGAATGGAACTTATGTCGATTCCCAGCGCGTGGATAAGCAAAGACTTATCAATGGCATGGAAATCATGATTGGAAAGTTTCGGCTCACCTTTTATTCATCAGACAAGGATCGTTAAATGGACAATGCAGTCCGCAAGCTTCAAGATCACCGCAAGCTCTACACAATCGGCCAAGTGTTAACAGTGCTCAAGCCAGAGTTCGGTGATCTATCACCTTCCAAGCTGCGCTTCCTGGAGGACCAAGGTCTTGTAACACCTGAACGCACTGACGCCGGCTACAGAAAATATTCGGAAGCACAGATTGAGCGCCTTCGAATTGTTTTATCGCTGCAAAGAGATCAGTACTTGCCACTAAAAGTCATCAAGGAATACCTAGCTGAACTGGATGCTGGAAGAAAGCCGCTTTTGCCCAGCAGTAATTCGGTAAGCCTTCGCAAGGGACAAAGATTTTCCACCGCCCAGCTCAAGAGTGAAACTGGACTATCAGATCTTGCGTTTAAAGAGGCAGCCGACCTAGGACTATTTGGTCCACAGCCACACTCATCACACGAAGTAGAGATTGCATTTGCGCTGGTTGGACTTGAGCAATTTGGAATTCAACCAAGGCACCTGCGGGGGCTCAAGGCTGCTGCTGAACGAGAAGTTGGAATCATTACGGGAGTCACTGAACCGGTAGTTCGCAAAAAAGCGCCAGACTCGGCTGCCAAGGCCGCTCACCTCGGACGCGAAATAGCGGAACGTTTTGGTGCAATTAGGGCACATCTAGTGGCCGGTGCAATTGATCAAATCGAAGGTTAGCGACACGCGGGGGAGATAAACCCTAAACCAGTAGTTGAAGGCAAACTTTTATCTCGTCTTGAGAAAAGGAGATGCGTTGGAGATTCAATCACCAACCTTGTTTGACGATGGTGTGCCAGCTACTCCGCTGGGCTATCGAGGAACTTCTGCTGCCGCAGCTGCGGGCATTTCCTATCGTCAGTTGGACTACTGGGACCGAACTGGTTTGGTAGTTCCATCAATTCAGTCAGCTACTGGCTCCGGTTCACAAAGACTTTATTCATTCCGCGACATCTTGGTTTTGAAGTTGGTTAAGCGACTGCTCGACACAGGTGTATCGCTGCAGCAAATTCGAATTGCAGTTGAGCAGCTCAAGGCTGCAGGTATTGCAGATTTGACTAACACAACCCTGATGAGCGATGGGGCAAGGGTTTACCTCTGCACCTCACAAGATGAGGTAATTGACCTACTAGGCCAGGGTCAAGGTGTGTTTGGAATTGCAGTTGGTCGTTTGGTAAGAGAAGTAGAAGCAACCCTTATTGACTTCGCTGCCGAAGAAGCTCAAATCCAGGATGAGCTGGCTGCGCGCCGCGCTAGGAAGATTTCCTAGACCACCAACGCTTTTTCTTTGGCTTTATTTCCTGCACTTCAATAATTTCGTCGATACCAGTTCCTCGAATGGATCGACCCACCGCTCCAACTTTTTCGCGATTACCAGCAGCTTGCTCTAGCTCGCTAATTGCTCCAGCCAAAAGCCAATCGAACCCCCTAGCAATTTCAGCAGCGCCTTCGGCTGGCCAAGAGTGAATCGGCCTGGCGGCTCCGGTGGCTTGTTGGACTGCGGCTCGCTCTTCGAAGTAAGGCATCAAGATTTGTTCACCAAAAAGCTCCTTGAGCTCTTTTATTCGGTAGTCGTGTTCGTGTGATTGCGGGCGGAAACGATTTACCACGACGCCCAGTAGCTGAAGCCTGGGGGAGAGCTTGGCAGAAATCTCTTGAATCGCCTTGCGTGCTCGATCAGCGGCAATTACGGAATAGAGCGCTGGTTCGGTTACCAGGATCACTCGATCGGAGGCAACCCAAGCGGTTCGGGTTAGGGCATTGATTGATGGCGGGGTATCAATGATTACAAGGTCGTAATCATCCTCAATGCGAACCAAGACTTCTTCAAGCTTCCAAACGTCGTTGACCGAAGGGGCTGGATTATCGAGAAGCAATGAACGAGGTGACCCGACCAGAACATCCATCTTGCTGTCACGGAACCAGGCTGAGGGCACGATGGCTCGCTTTAGGGTTGCCACCTTTCCCGTTTGTAGGACTTCTGCTACTGAAAACCCTTGGTCAGAGGGGGCAGCCAATCCTGAGGTGGCATCGCATTGCGGGTCGAGGTCAATCACCAAAGTATTCAGACCTCGGTTTAGAGCTGCCGAGGCTAGCCCAAGGGCTACAGTGGTCTTACCCACCCCACCTTTTAGGGAACTCACGCTCAGCACATGCATTGCAATAGGCTACCTTTTTATCTGTTGCTAGTCATTCAGCCAGCGCCAGTTTCAGCGGAGAAGCATGTTTAGGAAGATTCTTGTCGCTAACCGAGGCGAAATCGCCGTTCGGGCATTTCGCGCCGCCTATGAGCTGGGCTATCAAACAGTCGCAGTATTCCCTTATGAGGACCGCAATTCGATTCACCGTCAAAAGGCTGATGAGGCCTATGAAATAGCCGCTGATGGATCTCCGATTCGTGCCTATCTAAGTGTCTCAGAGATTATTCGAGTCGCCAAAGAATCTGGAGCAGACGCAATTTATCCAGGCTATGGCTTTCTAAGTGAAAACCCTGAGCTGGCGCAGGCCGCAAAGGAAAACGGAATCGTTTTTGTTGGTCCCACAGCGGAAGTTTTGGAACTTGCGGGCGACAAGGTAAACGCCAAGCTGGCTGCGATTAGAGCAGGTGTCCCAGTCTTGAACTCCACGGAGTCCTCAAGTGATCCCAAGAAATTAATTTCTCAAGCTAAGTCGATTGGATTTCCCCTTTACGTCAAAGCGGTAGCTGGCGGAGGCGGAAGGGGAATGCGCAAAGTTGATCAGCCTCAGGACCTTCAGGCAGCGCTTGAGCAAGCAATGAAGGAAGCTAGTGGCGCTTTTGGTGACCCCAGGGTGTTTCTTGAGCAAGCGGTCATCAGACCTCGCCACATCGAAATTCAAATTCTTGCAGACAATCACGGCAACGTCATGCACCTTTTTGAACGTGACTGCTCAATTCAGCGAAGAAATCAAAAAGTCATCGAAATTGCTCCAGCGCCAAGGCTTGATGAGGGATTGCGTCAACAGTTATTCAAGGATGCCATCGCTTTCGCAAAAGAAATCGGTTATCAGAATGCAGGAACGGTTGAGTTTCTGATTGAAACTGAAGGGCCAAATGCGGGCAAGCATGTCTTTATTGAGATGAACCCACGCATTCAGGTGGAACATACTGTCACTGAAGAAATCACAGATGTTGACCTAGTTCAGTCTCAGCTGAGAATTGCCCAAGGCGAAACACTCGCAGAGCTAGGACTTAGGCAGGAAGACCTTTCTCCACATGGATTTGCAATTCAATGTCGAATCACAACCGAGGACCCGGCTTCCGGCTTTAGACCAGACACTGGAATGATCACCACTTATCGTTCTCCAGGCGGTGCGGGCATTCGTCTTGACGGTGGAACGGTAACAACAGGTGCCGAGGTGTCCCCTCACTTTGATTCAATGCTGGTGAAACTAATCGCTAGAGGTCGTGACTTTAAGTCCGCTGTTCAGCGCACCCGTCGCGCACTCGCAGAGTTTAGAATTCGCGGTGTTGCGACCAACATCAATTTCCTACAAGCCGTAGTTGAAGACCAAACCTTTGCCAGTGGTGATCTTTCAACTCACTTCATCGATGAACGTCCAGAGCTGACGAGAGCCCGAGTTTCACAGGATCGTGGCACAAAAGTATTACAGTGGTTGGCAGAAGTCACGGTAAACAAGCCTTATGGAGAACGTGGCGACAAACCAAATCCGGAACACAAACTGCCAGCCGTCGATTTCACAAAAGCTGCGCAAGCTGGAACGAAGCAATTATTGACAGAGCTCGGTCCAGACAAATTTGCTGCTTGGCTTCGGGACCAACAAAGGGTCCTCGTTACCGATACCACTTTCCGCGATGCTCACCAGTCTCTGCTTGCTACCAGAATCCGTAGCAAGGATTTGGTTGCCGTCGTACCTCACGTTTCACGCCTGACCCCACAACTTCTATCGATTGAGGCCTGGGGAGGTGCCACTTACGATGTTGCACTCAGATTCTTAGGGGAAGACCCATGGGATCGTCTAGCAGCGATCAGGCAAGAGCTTCCCAACATTGCAATTCAAATGCTCCTGCGCGGCCGCAACACAGTCGGTTATACGCCATACCCAACCGAAGTCACCGATGCTTTTGTCGCCGAAGCGGCTAACACCGGGATTGATATTTTCAGAATCTTTGATGCCCTAAATGATGTGAATCAAATGACGCCTGCTATCAAGGCTGTGCGGGAAAACACAGCAGCAATTGCCGAGGTTGGCATCAGTTACACAGCGGACCTACTTAATCCGAATGAGAAGCTCTATACCCTCGATTACTACCTAAAACTGGCAGAGAAGATGGTGAATGCTGGTGCTCATGTTCTTGCAATCAAAGACATGGCGGGTTTGCTTCGCCCAACCGCAGCCAAGAAGTTGGTAGCGGCGCTTCGCGAGAGGTTTGATTTGCCGGTTCATCTGCACACTCACGACACCGCAGGCGGTCAAATGGCAACTCTGTTGGCGGCTGTCGATGCTGGTGTTGATGCTGTTGATGTTGCAAGTGCACCAATGGCGGGAACCACTTCTCAACCCTCAATGTCAGCTTTGGTGGCAGCACTTGCCAATACCGAGAGAGACACTGGATTAGATCTGGAAGCCGTGTGTCAACTAGAACCATACTGGGAAGCAGTTAGAAGGGTTTACGCTCCATTTGAGTCAGGGCTTGCTGGGCCGACTGGACGAGTTTATGAGCACGAAATTCCGGGTGGTCAATTATCAAATCTTCGACAGCAAGCCATTGCTCTTGGTTTGGGTGATCGCTTCGAATTGGTTGAGCAAATGTATGCAGCAGCCAACCTGATTCTTGGTCGACCACCGAAAGTGACACCAAGCTCCAAGGTGGTAGGTGACTTAGCGCTGCATTTAGTAGCGGTCGGTGCAGACCCAAAGGATTTTGAACAAAATCCAGACAAATACGATATTCCTGATTCCGTGGTGGGTTTCATGGCAGGTGAGTTAGGTGATCTGCCCGGCGGTTGGCCAGAGCCTTTTCGAAGCAAGGTCCTCAAGGGTCGCAAGATTGACATCAGCGTAAAGCCCGTGAGCGAATCGGATAAGCAAATTCTTTCAGGCTCCGATTCTGCTGCGCGACGAACCAAATTGAATGAACTTCTTTTCCCAGCTCCGCAAAAAGAGTTTGAAAAAGTTAGAGCCAGCTACGGCAACCTTGACAGCGTTGACACTATCGACTACCTATATGGACTGGATTTTGAGAACGAGCATGTGGTTGAGCTGCGCAAGGGACTTCAACTACTGGTTGGCTTAGAAGCAATTAGCGAGCCAGACAGCAAGGGTTTCCGAACAGTCATGACAAAGCTCAACGGACAACTTCGTCCGGTCACTGTGCGCGATCGCAAAATTACCGTCGTGGAAGCATCCGCCGAAAAAGCGGATCCAAACAAACCCGGCCATGCAGCAGCTCCCTTCACAGGCGTCGTGACACCTAGAGTTTCCGTGGGGGACCAGGTCGAACTAGGCCAGCCAATAGCCTCAATTGAAGCCATGAAGATGGAAGCGACGATTGCTGCCCCAATTGGTGGCAAGATTGTACGGCTGGGCATTGCTGGCCCGACTCCGGTCGAGGGTGGCGATTTGATAGCAGTTATTGAATAGAGGAACATGTCGCAATCGCAAGACGATTACTCATCGGGAGAAAAGACCAATTTCGCGGATCTTGAGCTGGATCCGCAACCAACTGAACTAAACCAGCTGGTTTCTGACACAGAGGCAGTACCGGTCAGTCCCAACATTTTTGAAGAGGCTGAACCTGCCAGCATGCTCACAGCAGATCGTCTTTTGAAAGATGAAGCTCGTCCTCTTGTTTTGCCTGAAACTTTTTGGCGACGCTTGGTTTACAGAATTACTTTCGGAAAGCTAAATCCTGGTGACAACAAGAAAGTCAGGGCACGTAGAGCCCTCGATGCCAGAATCATGGCTGATCTCAGAGGTGAGACAAAGTTTGTGCCTGTTCTGACGCGTAAGGGCGGCGTAGGTAAGACAACAATTACGACCCTAATCGGCATGGCGATGTCATTGGTTAGAGAAGATCGTGTTCTTGCGATTGACGCAAATCCAGACCGCGGAACATTGGCTGAACGCGTCGAGCAAAAGAGCGACCGTACGGTTCGAGATGTGGTTCGACGAGCCGGAGGAATCAACAGCTTCACTGTATTTAGTGACTTTGTCTCACGTGATCGCACTCGTCTAGACGTCTTAGCGTCAGACACCGATCCGATGCTTTCGGAAGCTTTCAATGAGGGCGACTACAACGTAGTTGCGGACATTGCTTCGCGCTACTACAGCATTTGTTTGACTGACTGCGGTACTGGCATCGTGCACAGCGTCATGCGAGCTATTTTGCTTCGTGCAAACGGCCTAGTAGTTATCTCAGGTGGAAGCATTGATGAAGCAAAACTTGCTAGCGAAACCCTCACTTGGCTTGAGTCCAATGGTTTTGGAGAACTAGTCAAGAATTCTGTAGTTGCACTTAATACCGCAACCTATGGAACTCAGCTGGTAAAGCTGGATGAAATTGAAAATCACTTCAAGACTCGTGTAAGAGCTGTTGTGAGAGTTCCTTATGACCCGATGTTGGCAGCGGGCGCTGCAGTGCAATTCGACAAGCTGCATCCGGCAACCAAGCAAGCTGCTCGAGATTTGGCTGCGCTAGTAGTTGATGGCTTGGTGGCTTGAGCGTAAGAGAAATCAGGCTCTTCGGGGATCCGATTCTAAAGACTGAATGCGACCGGGTCACTGATGTATCGAAGGTTGCCGAGCTGGTCAAAGACCTAATCGACACAACCTCGCAGCCGGGTCGGGCGGGTGTTGCGGCGAACCAAATTGGAGTCGGACTCGCAGTCTTTTCATACTTCGTCGACGGCAAAGCTGGCTACCTGATTAATCCAGAAATTGTTGAACTAGCCGGCGAGCTAGTTGAAGTAGATGAGGGATGTTTATCCCTGCCAGGTCTTTGGCACAAAACCCCACGCTATCAATTTGCAAGCGTTAAAGGCTTGCAGCTAGATGGTTCTGAGGTTGAGATCAGAGGCGAGGGTTTGTTAGCCCAAGTTCTTCAACACGAAGCTGATCACCTAAAGGGAATTGTCTATCTAGAAAAGCTAAACCCCGAGGAGCGAAAGCTCGCGCTTCGCTCACTCAGGGAGCAGCCTTGGTTTAGGCGTTAGCGTAGATTCTGTCTACGTGTATTGAGAAGTCCTTCAGCACTTGAGCTCGCTTGATTTTTAACGATGGTGTTAGGTGGCCAGAGGCTTCTGTCAGTTCAACATCCAAGATTTCAAACTTCTTGACTTGCTCAGCATTTGAGAATTTGGCATTCACGTCATCTACAGCCTTTTGAATTTCAGCCTTGATAATGGGGTGCTTAGTCGCTTCCGCCAGTGTCAGGGTTTCAGTGATGCCGTTTTGTGAGCACCAAACCGGAACCATTTCTGGATCCAATGAGATTAGGGCACCAATGAACGGCTTAGCATCTCCAATCACAACTACCTGACCAATGAGAGGGTGTGCACGCAGTGGATCCTCGATTGGAGCTGGTGCGACATTCTTTCCTCCCGCGGTAACGAGAATTTCTTTCTTTCGGCCAGTTATGGTTAGGAAGCCATCCTCATCAAGCTCACCAATGTCGCCACTTCTAAACCAGTCTTCAACAAAGGCTTCTCTCGTTGCTGCTTCGTTTCGCCAGTAGCCTCGCATGATGTTGATACCACGCAGCCAAATTTCACCATCGGGAGCGATCTTGATTCCAGTGCCCGGTAGTGCTCGGCCGACTTTGCCGATCTTCTGCCAGCTCACTCTTCCTATCACTGCAGCCGCAGCAGTTTCCGTTAAGCCGTAGCCCTCTAACACAACTAATCCAATACCGCGGAAAAAGTGACCCAGGCGCTCTCCAAGGGGCGCTCCACCGGAGATTGCATACTTCACCTTGCCTCCCATTGCAGCTCGCAATTTTCCGTAGACCAACTTGTCGAATACTTTGTGCTTTAGCTTCACAGAAAGCGATGGTCCTTTTGGATCATCAAGACCACGAGAGTAATCAATTGCAGCTTGCGCGGCAGCTCGGAAAATCTTTCCTTTACCACCAGCCTCAGCCTTCAACTCTGCATTGTTGTAGACCTTTTCAAATACCCTCGGCACTGCAAGTAAGAAGGTCGGCTGGAAGACAGGAAGCTCAGCTGCCACGAGTTTCGTGTCGGGCAAATGCCCCACTCTAATTCCTGCGTAGATGCAGATCACCGCAACATAGCGACCGAGAATGTGGGCGAGGGGAACAAATATCAGTGAGTGCTGGTATTCATTAGCAATTTCTGGAATCTCGGCAGCCGCATTTCGACAGTGGTCGACAAAGCTCTTATGGGTTAGTTCGCAACCTTTGGGGTTGCCCGTAGTCCCTGAAGTGTAAACAATAGTTGCAAGGTCTTTGGCTTCAGCACCTGCTCGCGCTGTCTCGAGATCAGCATCCGAAATTTTTTCACCTGCTTGGTGAAGATCTGAGAAGTCCTTCGAGTCAATTCGCCAAACCTTGCTAAGCCTTGGGCAGTTAGCCTTTATCTTCTCAACGCGCTGAAGGTGAGCGTCGTTTTCTATAAAGAAAGCTACCGAGTCAGAGTCGGAAAGAATCCATTGAATCTGTTCAGGCGAGGAAGTCTCATAAATAGGGACCACTATGCCGCCAGCAAACCAAACTGCAAAGTCAATCATCGTCCACTCGTAGCGAGTGCGAGACATTAGGGCAACCGCGTCTCCCGGCTTAATGCCTGCTGCGATTAGTCCCTTGGCTAGGCTTCTGACTTCACCTAGGAATTCACCGGAAGTGACATTTCTCCAACTGCCATCCGGATTCTTCCGACTGAACAGTGCATGATTGGGATTCTTGGCTACTCGCTCAAGCAGGATGTTCGTTACATTTTCGCGGGGGTTAGATTCCACCCGCAGTGGCACGTCATAAAACTCCATTGTTTCCTCCCTTTGAGGTGTCTAAAACTTTATTGCTAAATCCAGCGCTATGGGCATTTTGAGAGGGTTATTTAGGGCGCTTTTCGCCATTGGCTCAGCAGGGCCTAATATTTATCTTTTCCAGCCGATTCAGAAGGGGCGCCATCAATTGCTGAGCCTTGGGGTTGACATTGGTGGCACGAAAATCCTGGCCGGGGCGGTCAGCGAAAACGGGGAAGTTCTCTCCGAACACCGAGTTCCTTCACCTGCTCAAAACCCAGAAGAGATGGTTGCCACGGTTGCCAGCTTGATTGAAAAAGTAATTACTGAAGTTGGCGAGGTATCTGCTATCGGCGTTGCCGCTGCTGGGTTCATTAATCTTGAGGGCTCGAAAGTTCTCTATGCACCAAATTTGAATTGGCGCAACGAACCACTCCAGCAGAGAATCAGTGAGCGTATTGGCCGAAGTGTTGTTGTTGAAAATGATGCAAACGCTGCTGGCTGGGCTGAATTTAGATTTGGCGCAGCTCAAGAACAAAACTCGATGGCGATGCTAACGCTGGGCACTGGAGTCGGCGGGGCAGTGGTTGATGGTGGCAGATTAATGCGTGGAGGCTACGGTATTGCTGGTGAGCTTGGCCACATCACAGTTGTCAGAGACGGACTGCTTTGTGGTTGCGGCCGTTTGGGCTGTGTTGAACAATACGCATCTGGAACGGCCCTTCTTCGCAGTGCAAATGAACTAGCAGACTCCTCAGATCCACTCGGAGCACGAATTAGGCAATTGCGAGACCAAGCAGGACAGCTATCTGGTCATGAGGCGTATCAGGCAGTTTCTGAGAAGGATCCGGGTGCTCTAATGCTCGTTGAGAGAGCAGCTGAACATCTTGCATCTGCCATGGGAAGCATTGTGGCGGTTCTAGATCCAGAAGTTTTTGTAATTGGTGGCGGACTCTCAGAACTCGGAGAAGCGCTACTGGAACCTCTTCGCAGAGAGTTTGCCAAGCAACTTCCGGCTCAGGGCTTCAGGCCGCAGGCAAGGGTGGTAAGGGCTAAGTTTTCGAATCAGGCTGGAGTGATTGGCGCCGCCGAATTAGCTCGAGAATCTGCGGGTAAACTTTAGAGCCTGGAGGAAAATGACTTATCTAATTCTGAAGAACATTGTCTTGGGACCCATCCTCAACATCTTGTTCCGGCCATGGGTTCGGGGCAGTGAAAATGTTCCAAGAAAAGGTGGTGCCGTTCTGGCTTCAAACCACCTGTCTTTTGTTGATTCCATATTCTTGCCGCTCAAAGTAAAGAGACCGGTCACTTTTCTAGCGAAGAGCGACTACTTCACAGGCAAGGGCGTGAAGGGCACAGTGATTCGTTGGTTCTTCAAGTCAACCGGGCAGTTACCGATTGACAGAAGTGGTGGCAAGGCTTCTGAAGATTCTTTGAACACAGGACTAGGGGTGCTCGAGCGACAGCTACTGTTGGGCATATATCCCGAAGGCACCAGGTCTCCGGATGGAAAGCTGTATAGAGGAAGAACCGGTATCGCCAGAATGATCCTGGAGGCGCAAGTACCAGTGGTGCCAGTAGCCATGATTGATACCGATAAGGTTCAGCCGCTTGGAGCGAAGTATCCAAAAATTCATCGTGTTGGCGTGAAGTTTGGGCAGGAGCTGGACTTTTCTCGCTTTGCCGGAATGGAGGGCGAGCGGGTTGTTTTGCGAGCAGTAACAGATCAAATCATTTATCGCATAAAAGAGCTTTCTGGGCAAAGATATCAAGATGTCTATGCATCAACAATTAGAAACCGCATGGCAAGGCAAGAGGACTAAGAGGTAAAGGTGCAGGACTTTGGTTTAGACAACTTCCGCAATTTGGAAGCAAAGCAGCAGCCCGCTTGGCCTGATGCTGCTGAATTGGAAAAAGTAAGAGCTGAACTTGCCAAGTTGCCACCTCTGGTCTTTGCTGGTGAGGTCGACACACTCCGCTCGCGCCTTGCGCAAGCTGCCCAAGGCAAAGCTTTTCTATTGCAGGGTGGTGATTGCGCCGAAACCTTTGTGGATGCGACTGCAGATCGTATTCGTAATCGCATCAAAACTGTTCTGCAGATGGCGGTTGTTTTGATGTATGGCTCTTCTCTGCCTGTAATCAAAATGGGTCGCATGGCAGGTCAATTCGCAAAGCCCAGATCAAGTGATACCGAAACCCGCGGAGATGTAACTCTGCCCGCTTACCGCGGAGATGCCGTGAATGGATATGAGTTTGATGAGGAGTCTCGCAAGCACGATCCAAAGCGACTTTTGCAGGCTTACCACACCTCGGCTAGCACGCTGAACCTAATTCGCGCTTTCACAACGGGCGGCTTTGCTGACCTTCGCGAAGTACACGCCTGGAATAAGGGATTTACCGATAACCCAGCGAATAAGAAGTACGAAACCATTGCGGGGGATATCGATCGCGCTATGCGTTTTATGGAAGCGTGCGGAGTGGACTCTGCTGAACTTAGGTCAACCGAATTCTTTGTATCGCACGAAGGGCTATTGTTTGACTACGAGCGACCTCTAACTCGAATAGATTCCAGAACGCAACTTCCTTACGTCACCAGCGGACACTTCATCTGGATTGGTGAGCGAACCAGACAACTCGATGGCGCTCACGTTGACTTTTTCTCTCGTGTTCGCAACCCAATCGGAATCAAGTTGGGTCCAACTACCACCAAGGATCAGTTACTGTCTTTGATTGACAAAGTTGATCCAAATCGCGAGCCAGGCCGGCTAACCTTGATTAGCAGAATGGGTGCAGGAAAGATTCGAGAAGCATTGCCACCGCTGGTTGAGGCAGTCATGAATGCTGGAGCAACCCCACTTTGGATTACTGATCCGATGCATGGCAATGGCATTACCACCAAGAATGGCTACAAGTCTCGTCGCTTCGATGACGTGATGGACGAAGTAATGGGCTTCTTTGAGGTGCATCGAGCAACAGGCACCCACCCAGGTGGTCTGCATGTCGAGCTCACCGGAGACGATGTAGCTGAGTGCCTGGGCGGATCTGAGCAGATTGATGAGAGCACTCTCGAGCAGCGATACGAATCAGTTTGCGATCCTCGCCTCAACCACATGCAGTCTCTGGAACTAGCATTTTTAGTAGCAGAGCAGTTAGTACAAACCACCAGGAGAACAGGTGATAACTGACAGAGTCACGTCTTGGGTCACCCTAGAGGAAGCGGCGCAGCTTCTCTCAGTTAGTCCTTCGAAAGTTAAGCGTTACCTAGAAGAGCACGTTCTTTTTGCCGTCAAAATTGATAAGCAACTAATGATTCCTGCAGAACTTATCGTTGACCATGAACCACTCAGCAGCATTCGAGGAACCATGTTGCAGCTTCTTGACCTAGGACTAACTGAAGCTGAAGCAATTGATTGGCTTTATCAGGAAAATGATGCACTTGGCGAGACTCCAATGGCTGCGTTACTGAAGGGCCATAAGGCGCCGGTGAGACGGGCGGCTCAAGCTTTGGGCTAAGCCTGACGATTAATTACTTTTTCAGTCAGATGGCTAAGCATTTTTCTTGCTTGAGAAGTTACTTCCAGTTCTGCGAGAGCTTCGATTGCTCGATTTGAGTGCTCTTCAATTAGGCGTTCTGTTTTGGTAAGAGCACCACAATCAGTAATGGTCCTTCTCATAAAGTCCAGTTGTTCATCCTCAATCTCACCAGCCATTAGCAGTTCATTGAAAATCTTTGAAACACTTGCAGGAATACTTTCGAGAGTGAGGCCTACTAATACCGTTCGCTTTCCTTCGCGAAGATCATCACCGGCAGGCTTTCCAGTGACTGATGGGTCACCAAATACGCCCAGTACATCGTCACGTAATTGGAAAGCAAGTCCCAGTGGAATTCCAAACCGACTTAACGCATTAAGTGTCTCATTGTTTGCACCACTAAGTGCGGCTCCAATAAGCAACGGAGCTTCCAGCGAGTATTTGGCCGTTTTGTAGAGCATTACCCGGTTTGCAATCGCCACAGCTTCGCTTGGATTGCGAGTAGGTGCTGCGTTTTCCTCCAGCACATCCAAATATTGTCCCGCCATCACTTCAAAGCGCATTTGTGAAAATTGTGTTCTGCAATTCTCTTCACTTACCGGATCTACGTCTTTTAGGGCTGAGCCGAATAACTCAGAGCTCCAGGCAAGTAGCAAATCACCCGTCAGTACCGATCCAGCCACTCCAAATCGGGCAGCAGATCCTGAATAACTGTGTTTTTGATGAAGTGCTTCAAATCTTTTGTGAATTGATGGCTGTCCGCGCCGGGTGTCCGACTGATCCAGCAAATCATCATGGACGAGGGCTGCGGCATGGAACATTTCCAGCGCGGCGGCAACACCAACGATGGGGGAGTCCAATCTCAAATCTTGTTCGCTAATTTCCGTCGGCTGGTATCCAGCCCAGCTCCAGAAGCAGAAAAGCGCCCTAAATCTTTTGCCACCGGCCAGCATCGCCTGGGTATAGTCAATAATTGGCACCAAATCAGGAGATATTTCGGCTAATTGGGAGCGCTTTTCTTCGCAAAAGCCATCTAGCCTCTGCTGCACGAGTTTTAGCAGGAAATCTTGAGGCATACGGGATAGCCTAGCGACCCAAATTTGTTTACAATCAGTGAAAGGAGGACAAATGGCACTATCTGAGCACGAGCAAAGACTGCTTGAGGAGATGGAACGCAACCTTCTGAAAGAGGATGCCGCCCTGGCGGGTAAGGCCAGCCAACTTGGTTCTACCAATCGCAGTGCTGGCAAGCTGGTAGCTGGCGTCCTAACCATGCTGATTGGCCTAGGACTGCTTATTTTCGCGGTCATGATCCAATTTGCCCTATTTGGGGTGGTCGCTTTCGTAGTAATGGTGATGGGCCTGGTCATCGCCAGTGCCAATTTCCAATTGCCAGCCCTCCCGCAGCCCAGCCAGCGTCGATCTGGCAGCTTCTTTGAGGACCGCTGGAATCAGCGCTTCAACGGCGAATAACCCTAAGTTTTCGTTCAAAACCCCCGAGAAATCGGGGGTTTTTTCTATATCAAAATGTGACCAAAATATGTCTAAATGTGTAGCAAAGTGGGGCAAAGTGGAGTAAAGTGGAGGAATAAGGGAAGGGGAGGGCCGCAATGTTGCTTGGCACACACAGCCCCCGGTTGGACGACAAGGGTCGCCTGATTCTTCCCGCCAAATTCCGCGATGACCTTGCCGAGGGCGTAGTCATCACCCGCGGTCAAGAGCGGTGCCTTTATGTCTTTTCAAAACGTGAATTTGCTGGTGTCCATGAAAAAATCCGGCAAGCTCCAGTCACCTCAGAGGAGGCTCGCAAGTATTTGCGAGTCTTCCTCTCTGGTGCGACCGATGAGATTCCTGACAAGCAGGGAAGGGTCCTACTTCCACAGATTCTTCGCGAATACGCAGGGCTAAATAAAGAGCTCACCATCATCGGAGTTGGTGCTCGTGCAGAGATTTGGGATGCCACCAGCTGGCAGAAGTACCTAGCAAGCAACGAAGAGAAGTTCGCCACTCAAGCTGAGGAGGTGATTCCGGGTCTGTTCTGACCCTGCTTTCAAGTCCTTGGCCGAACCGGCTTTCTTCCCCTAAGTCGGAAAGCGTGAAAACCAAGCTCACGGCTCGGACAAGGATCTGGATGCAGGGATGGATTCCCAAAGATTATGAATCAAATCGCTAATCTTCATGAACCGGTGATGCTGCACCGCTGTCTTGAACTGCTTAGACCTGGTATTCAAAGCAATTCAGTTGTTATTGATGCAACCCTTGGACTTGGCGGTCACACAGAAGCTCTACTAAACACTCACTCAGATCTAACCGTCATCGGCTTCGATCGCGATCCTGTGGCATTGGAGCTAGCTAGTGAGCGACTGAGCAAATTTGGCGCTCGCTTTCGTGGAGTGCTTGCCACTTATGACCAGATTGAAAGCGTCTTGGCTGAACTAGGAATTAGCTCTGTTCAAGGTGTGCTTTTTGATTTAGGTGTTTCATCCATGCAATTGGATTCAGCCGAGCGCGGGTTTGCCTATGCGCAGGATGCTCCGCTGGATATGCGAATGGACCAGTCCCATGGCATTACCGCAGCCGAACTGCTGGCAGATGGCTCGGAAGAAGAGCTGGCGAGAATTTTTAGGGTTTATGGCGAAGAACGATTTGCTTCATCGATTGCACGAGTAATTGTGCGCAATCGGGAGATAGCTCCGATTAGCACTTCACTTCAGCTCAACCAGATTGTCGAGTCTGTAGTACCAAAGGCACCGGGCAAGCAAACAGGCCACCCAGCTAAACGGGTTTACCAAGCTCTGCGCATTGCAGTTAATGATGAGCTGGCGATTTTGAGCTCTGCCATTCCGCAGGCAATCGCAGCTCTTTCAGTTGGTGGCCGGATCGTAGTCATGAGCTACCACTCACTTGAAGATGCAATCGTTAAGCAAGCGTTTCAGAACGCGGCGAAGTCGACTACTCCAATTGAGTTACCCGTTGAACTTCCTGGATCAGGCCCTCGTCTACGCGTCATCACCAAAGGTGTTGAGAGAGCTAGCGAGATCGAACTAAGTCAAAACCCTCGTGCAGCATCGGCTCGTCTGCGCGCGGCAGAAAAGCTGGAGGCAGCCTAATGAGAATGATGATGCTTAGTGCAAACGAAGCTAAGAAGCTAAGGCCAGGTCTGTTCACCGGCATTTTGTTGGTGTTCGGAATCGTGGTTATCCAGCTGATACAGCTCGGGCTAAACATGGCTCTTACCCAGGATGCTTATTACCTGAGCAAGCTCTCCAGCGAAAAACGACAGCTGGCGACCGAGGTGCAGATCATTCAGGAGCAAGTGGACTCACTAGCCTCTCCACAGAATTTGGCTGATGCCGCTAATCAGCTAGGGATGGTTGCTAACCCATCCTCCGTTTTGATCGACATCGTCAACGACAAGATTTACGGAGCCCCGAAACCAGCGCAGGCATTATCGGGTGCAGCCAGCGCCAACCTAGTTGCTAACTCGGCCATGATTACGGTCAGTGACTTCACCGAAGGCACTGAGACTGCTGAGGAGACCAGTGTGGCAGCCAAGTCTGACAAGAGCTCTGAAGTAACTTTGGTGGCAGGTCAAATACCAGCATCACCAACCAGGTAGGGCATCATGGGCAATCACGCAAGCGTGACTCGTCGCCTTTCCCTCTTCGCGCTTCTACTTGTCCTACTAGTGGCCGCGCTTAGCATTCGGCTGGTCGATTTTCAGATTGTTCGAGCGGATGAAATCCGCGCTGAATCTCTAGAGAGTCGCAAAGAAACACGAACACTAACGGCCCTTCGAGGTAGCATTCTCGACTCAAACGGCGAAGTTCTCGCTCGAACCGTATTCAGATATGACATCAATGCTGCTCCAAAAAACGTTGGACCAGTTATCCGTTATCAGGATGGCAATCGATCCGAAATATCGGTTGAAACCGCGGCCCAAGAGCTAGCCAGAGTCTTGGGGCTGAGCCAAGAAGAAGTGCTTGCCAAGATTGCTGGCGATTCGGCTTATTCGAATTTAGCTAAAAAAGTTGATGCAACCATTTACAACCAAATTAGAGAGCTAGATATCCCGTGGATCTATTGGGATCGCTTTGCTTACCGCCTCTACCCAAATGGTGCAGTAGCGGGCAATGTCCTGGGATTTGTTAGCTCAGACGGAACGCCACTGGCTGGTCTGGAACGTCAATACAACAGTTGTCTAGCTGGCGTGGATGGGCAAGAGACTTATGAGCGCTCAGCAGAGGGCGTGCGAATTCCAACTTCAAACATTGTTACCCAACCAACTCAAGATGGTGGTTCGCTTAATCTCAGTATTGATGCAAATCTTCAATTTTTTGCACAGCAGGTTTTGGCAAAGTCCGTAGCAGATCTTGATGCGCAGTGGGCGAGTGCAATTGTGGTGGAGGCAAAGACTGGGCGCATACTTGCAGCTGCTGAAGCACCAACAGTTGATCCAAATGACCCTGGTTCATCCGATGCAGCGGATCGTGGAAGTCGAATTATGCAGTTTGCATTTGAGCCTGGTTCTGTCATGAAGGCCGTATCAACGGCGATGGTATTGGACAGCAAAACTGCCAGTGTCTATGAGACCGTAAATGCTCCCGATCGTTTGAAACTGAAATACGGCGAATCCATCAAGGACAGCTTTAGCCATGAGCCCTACCAACTAACTTTGGCTGGAGTACTTCGCTACAGCTCCAACACCGGTATTTATTCATTTGGTATGAAGATTGATGAGAAAATCCGCTACAACTACTTAAAGAAATTTGGTTTCGGCAAAACAACCGATTTGAATTTCGAGGGCGAGAGCTCGGGAATTCTAAGACCCTATGACGAATGGCAGTATGCAGATCGCTATACCCATCTTTTCGGTCAGGGTGTAGCAGTTACTCCACTTCAGATGGCGTTTGCCTATCAGGCCATTGCCAACGATGGTGTTCGCCTGAGCCCGAGCTTGGTTGACAGCTGTGTCAGCAGCAATGGGGAAGTTGTTTATTCTCCTGAAAGAAACAGCACGAGGGTAATTAGTAAAGATTCAGCCAACATGAATCTGCTCCTGATGGAAAAGGTAGTTCAATACGGAGGCGTTGGTCGATTGGCTGGCATTCCGGGGTACCGAGTTGCAGGCAAAACCGGTACCGCTGAGATCCGTGAAGGTGCTGGATATGGTGAGAGATTCGCCATTTCCTTCTTTGGAATTGCTCCCGTTGAAGACCCTCGCTTCATAGTCGGAGTTACCATCTACAAACCCGTCGGCGAGACAAACTCCGTCAAGGCAACCGGGCCATTCAAGGCGATCATGCAGCAGGCACTCAAGCACTATCGCGTCCCACCATCGACAACCTCTCCACGCGACGATATTCCATCCAATAGATACGGAAAAACCGGTGAGTAATCTCGGCTCACTAGCTAGTCGGTTTAATTGCAGCCTGGTCGGTGACGCTTCAGTTGTGCCAAGTTCCATTGCAATCTCTTCCAACTTTTGCCAGAAAGGATCGCTATTTATTGCAGTCCAGGGAGAAAAGAGTCACGGTCTAGATTTTTTAACAGATGCAGTCGGTGCTGGTGCGATTGCAGTTTTGACGGATAGAGCCGGCGATTATCCAATTGCAACTCTGGTTCATCCACAACCTCGCCAAATTGCTGGACTGTTAGCAAAAGAAATCTATGGAACCCCAGATGCTGGTTTGTTTGGAGTAACTGGCACAAATGGAAAGACCTCAACTTCTTTTTATCTTCAGCGACTCCTCACCGCAACTGGAACTCCAACGGGTTTGATTTCTAGTGCTGCTCAGATTATTGGCTCAGAGCAGACTCCGAGTGAACTAACTACTCCTGAAGCGCCGAGAGTGCACCAACTTCTAAACAGAATGCGAAACCAAGGCCAAAGTCATGCTGCGATCGAAGTATCCGCTCAGGCGCTCGTACGCAATCGAGTGGATGGCTTGAAATTCGATATTGCAGGTTTCACGAATCTTTCGCGAGATCATCTCGATGACTTTGGCAGTATGGACAACTATCTTGCGGCTAAAGCGCAACTATTCACTGACAAGTTCTCCAAAAAAGCAGTGATCAACGTCGAAGATGAGTTCGGATTGAGTCTTTTTCGATCAATTACGATTCCAAAAGTAGGTATTGGTTCAGAACTTGATTACCAAGTGAGTTTTTCAGGTTCGGAACTTGCTGTGTCCGGGAAAACTAGTCTCAGGATTTTGTTCGACCACGGCGATCTCATGGCCAAGAATTTCGCTCTAGCAGTCGTGATGCTACTGGAGTATGGAGTCCCCGGCGCCGATTTAGTGTCAGCTGCCAAAACGATTGATTTACAAATTCCAGGACGACTACAAAGGGCCAGCACAAAAGAACCGGCTGTCTATGTTGATTATGCTCACACTCCAGCTGGGGTAGGGGCAGCCGTGCAAGAGATTCTGGCCAGACATCAGAGACTCGTTGTTGTTTTGGGCGCATCTGGAAATCGCGATCAAGGAAAAAGACGCGAAATGGCGCTAGCCTGCAGAGGCGCAGAAAAAATATTCGTTACTGACCAGCACCCCCGCGATGAGGATCCAGCAGCAATCAGAAAAACCCTCGTGGAAGCCGCTAGTGAATTGGGTTGTGAGGTTTATGAAGTAGCAGATCCAGCTAAAGCAATAGCGAACGCGGTTGCACTGTCAGAGGGCGCAGCTGTCTTGTGGTGTGGACCAGGACAGCTTAAGTATCGCGAGATTGCAGGAAAGAAAATTGACTTTGATGCAATTGCCACAGCGAAGGCGGTGGTAGAAAGTGCTTAGTCTCTCGCTTGCTGAAATTGCTTCCGCAATATCAGGGAAAATTGTTAGAGGGGATAGCAGCAGGGTTGTCTCAGGTTCAGTTGAGACAGACTCTCGCCAGATTGTAAGTGGAGGAATCTTTTTCGCCAAGCTTGGCGACAAGGAGGATGGCCACAACTACGTAGCTGACGCACTGAACCAAGGCGCAACTTTGGCGATTGTTTCGCGACCTGTCGAGGATGTCGCAATTGATCAAGTACTTGTCTCGGACACGATTGAGGCACTTAGTGAATTGGCTGCGTTTGTTCTAGGCCGAGTTCGATCAAAGGGCAACCTAAAGGTTGTTGCAATAACCGGCTCAAACGGCAAGACTTCGACTAAGAACATGTTGGAAAAGATTTTGTCTTCTCATGGTGAAACTGTTGCCCCAATTGCTTCTTTCAATAATGAAGTCGGGCTGCCACTGACCGTGTTGAGAATAACCGCGTCAACACAATTTTTGATTTTGGAAATGGGAGCTGCCGGGGTTGGAAGCATTCAGCGGCTAGCGCGGTGGACCAAGCCAGATGTTGGTGTTCAACTCAAAGTCGGCATGGCGCATGCTGGGGAATTTGGCGGAATAGAAGTTACTGAAAAAATCAAAGCAGAAATGATGCCGCACATTCAAAGTGTGGCAATTTTGAACTATGACGATCCGCGCGTGAGAAATTTCCCCTTTTCTGGTAAGCGAATTGGATTTGGTTTTGCACCTGAAGCTGACTTCAGGCTGTTAAGCACGAGCTTGTCGCTGAATGGCACGAATGTCCGGTTTCAACACCTTGGCCAGCAATACGAATTTACTCTGAAGATCTTGGGTGAACATCAGGCCATGAACATGCTTGCCTCAATCGCAGTTGCAAGCGAATTTGGTGTGCCAATACAGAAGGCCATTGAATCAGTGACGCAGATGGAGCTCGCTGAGCGCTGGCGGATGCAGCTGATCGAGTCATCTAATGGCTATTGGGTTATCAACGATGCCTATAACGCATCACCTGATTCAATGCGGGCCGCGTTGCAGACTCTTGCGACGCTCGGTAAATCTGGCCACCGAACAATTGCAATTCTTGGTCAGATGGCGGAGCTTGGAGAATTCTCAAACGAAGAGCATGACTCAATTGGAAGACTAGTGGTTCGTCTCAACATAGATAAGTTGTTTGTTGTTGGCCAAGAGGCCAAGCTAATTCACATGGCAGCTAGCCAAGAGGGTAGTTGGGATGGCGAGAGCGAGTTCATCGAGAGCATCAGCAATGCCCATGAAATTATTCACGACAGGCTACGGCCTGGCGATATTGTCCTGGTCAAGGCAAGTAATATCGCGGGGTTGAGGTTCTTGGGAGACGACTTGGCGGGTGTTAAGTGAGAGCTCTATTAGCCGCCGGCGGAATCTCGCTATTCCTGGCACTATTTGCAACCCCAATCTTTATTCGCATTGCCAAACGTTTGAATTGGGGTCAATTCATACGTGACGATGGACCGCAAACCCATCAAATTAAGCGTGGAACTCCGACCATGGGCGGTGTCGTCATTCTCGGGTCGACCGCAGTCGCATATTTTGTGGCAAAGCTGGTAAACGAAGAGGTTCCAAGCCCATCTGCATTGTTGGTTCTATTTATGATGTTTGGCCTTGGCGCTGTCGGCTTCATCGATGACTTTATGAAGGTGCGTAATCAAAGAAGCCTTGGATTGGGAGGTTGGGCGAAGATAATTGGGCAGGGTGCGGTTGCCGTAACTTTCGCCATCCTGGCTCTGCAATTCCCTGATGCAAATGGACTAACCCCTGCTTCCACTCACATATCTTTATTCCGAGATCTTCCGATTGATTTGTTTTTCTGGGGCAGCACGATTGGTATTGCCTTATTTGTTGCTTGGATTTTCTTACTTGTGGCAAGTTCTTCAAATGGAGTGAACATTGCGGATGGCCTTGATGGCCTTGCTTCGGGTTCGGCCGTTTTGGCTATCGGCGCCTATGTAGTGATTGGGTTTTGGCAGTTCAACCAGTCTTGTCGCACCGCGGTCGAGAACCTATCTGCCTGTTATGAAGTTCGCGATCCGCTTGATCTTGCAACCGTGGCGGCCGCGATAGTCGGAGCCTGTCTAGGTTTCTTGTGGTGGAACACTTCGCCTGCTCAGCTGATCATGGGCGACACAGGCTCACAAGCTCTAGGCGGTGCGCTTGCTGCTTTAGCAATTCTGAGCAGGACAGAGCTACTTCTAATCCTAATCGGCGGAATCTTTGTGATTGTAACCGGGTCGGTAGTCCTCCAACGTGGCTACTTCAAGTTCACAAAATGGCGCACTGGAACTGGAAAGCGAATTTTCCGAATGTCGCCATTGCATCATCATTTTGAACTCAAAGGTTGGGCAGAGATCACAATCGTAGTTAGATTCTGGATTATT
>CAYXWU010000011.1:0-23565 GCA_964468885.1 uncultured Aquiluna sp.
TTGGGGCCTATTTGTTCTGGAAGTATTTACCGATTTATGCCCCTGACAAACTAAAGAACTAGGAAACTTCTGGCTGGTTTTTGACAAGCCTGTGGATAAGTGTGAGCACCTTTATTGGTTCGTCATTAATCTCAAATCATGGAAGTTGAATTGTGTGAATTCTGCCTTGGCTATGGCCCACTCAGAGCTACCCGTTGGGACTCAGGCTGGATTCTTTGCTGCTCTAATTGCACCCATCTGAGACTCCTGCTCAGGGAGGCTCAAGTCACATGCTGCATCCGTGACGGTGGGTGTGGACATAATTGACGTGATGACGATGGAGTATTTATGGATTTTATTGCACTAGACATAGAGACCGCTAACGGCAACTTAGATTCAGTTTGTGAAATTGGTCTTGTGAAGTTCAAGGATGGAATTGAAGTTTCTTCTTGGACTAGGACAATTCGACCGGCGCTTTCCTGGGAGCTCGAGCCAGTAAATTTCTCAAAGCACGGAATTTCCCAAGAAGAAATTCTCTCTTCTCCCAGCTTGGCCCAGGTTTGGGATGAAGTATCAGAGTTTCTGGAAGGACTCCCTTTAGTTGCTCACGGTGCGACTCAAGACATAAACAAACTCCTTGAGTCCGCTAAAGCAGCCATGACCGATACGTCGACATTTCCCAGTTCCGAATACTTCTGCTCCCTGGTGCTCGCAAAACGAACAAGCGTACTAAGCCTGAGTAGCTTTTCGTTGCGATCCCTTGCAGAAGAATTTCAAATCTCCAGTCCAGACATTGAACGCAACGGTTTAGTTGTTCATTCCGCTGAGAGCGATGCAAGGGCCTGCGGTCGCATTTCTTTGGCTCTGCTTGAGGTAAATAAGGTGAAGAGCCTTCACGAATTAGCCAAGAAGCTCGAGGTGAAGAACGGCCAAATAGAGAATCTTAAAATCACGCGCCGGTCTGTTCACGCGTCCAAAAATTCTTTCTTTGGAACTTCAGTCCCAAATGCTGCTGACTATGCCCTCATGCAGCAGGAGCTAAGTGACGCAGGGTGGGCATTCGAAGGTCACATCCTTGCTGGAAAAAGCTTCGTCTTAACTTTGAGCTTGGATTCACTAACTGACAACGAATTTATATTGGCCTGTGCCTTGGTCGGAGCAGAAGTTAAATCCGGTGTTTCATCAAAACTGGATTACTTGGTTGAAGGACATGACCCGACGGGAAAATATAGGCATGGCGAAACTGGGAAATCCATAAAGGCTCGTGAACTCAACCAGGATTTAAAGTCAAAGATATCAATCATCAAAGAATCTGAGTTCATGGAATTAATGGGACCAGATGTTATAGAAGTTGTAAGAGAGATTTCAGATAGAGAAACCAAGGCAAAACTTGCAAAGAATATTCGAGAGACTAGTCCTCAAGACAAAGAGCAACAGCTCAAGTACGAAAAAGCTCAATCAAAGCGCTCTAGTGCTGAGTCTACGCTCGAGAAATTCTTGAAGAACCCGACGTGGGCACACTGGAAACTGTCACCGGGTCACACAATCTGCTTCACGCAACTCGATTACGAAATTGAAGAGGTACTTACCCAAAGGAGTCAAGAGTTAGGCATCACTGTTATCAAGGGCATCCGCACTGATCTAGATCTCCTGGTAATTGAAGACTCACGAGTGGATGGTTCAGCAAAACTGCGTGACGCGGTCGCTAGGGGAATCGAGGTTACTTTACTGAGCTACTTTCTTGAAGGGAATCCAGAGATCGCAGCAGCCTTACCGAAAAAAACGAAACAAGGCTGGCGTCGGTTCTTCTAGCATCTTTCGAGAATCCTCAGTAATGGGTTTCCAGGCGAAGTTAATCGACGCACCCTCAAGGGGCACCCTTGTACCAGTAGTGAAGTTCAGATGGATTCCACGGACCCATGTAAACCACTAAGCTAGCTAGGTCCCAGCGGGTGTGGCGAAATTGGCAGACGCACCAGATTTAGGTTCTGGCGCCGAGAGGCGTGGGGGTTCAAGTCCCTTCACCCGCACAAAACAGGTGGAACTAATTATTTCTTAGTTAGTTTCACCTTATTTTTTTCGTGGTCAATCTCAAACTTGTAGGGGCCGCGACGGACTACCTCCGTCGACTCTCCACCTTCAGATTCGATACCAAGTTCCTTGGTAATTGACTTAAAGAACTTACGTTGGCTACCCAGCTTTAGCTCGGTTCCTTGATACCAGACCTTGGCTGAACCATGGGACTTCACCGTTAGGGCTGGCGATCCATCTACATCACTTTCGACAAACTTTGCTATTACATCAGCCGACAAGTTTCTGGTTAGCTCGCTCCAAAGCTCTATTTTGTAGCCATTGGACAGAGCGCCTTGGCCTTCGCGCAGTGGATAAAACTCCTCGACATAGACTCCGGCCAGTTCCTTGACCAGCTTTCCGCCGTAACCGCCAAGCTTCACTCGAAGCGTGCGATCTGCGGTGTTGGTGAAGTAGGAGACAACTAGGTTTCCCCCTTGCGCAACATAGTCGTGAAAAACTTTCTCTTCTTGCTCGCTCAACATATGGACCAAAGGCATTAGAACCAGTTCATATCTACTCAATGTTTCAAGCGAAGCGTCAGCTGGAACAAAGTCAACTCTGGTTCCGTTTTCCCACATGGCTCGATACCACTTAGCAACAGTCTCTGCATAATTGATGTCTTGAGTCGGCAGGTTAGCCTGCATCAGTGCCCAGAACTGTTCATAGTCATAGACGATGGCCACATTTGCCTGATCTGTTGGATAGTTGGCAACATCAGGATTCGACTTCAACCAAGCACCAAGTTCACTCACCTCGCGGAAAACACGAGTGTCAGATCCTGCGTGAGGAACCAGAGCTGAATGGAACCTCTCGCTGCCGGCTTGTGACTGGCGCCACTGGAAATACATCGAACCTTGCGAACCGCGTGCAACAAAGCTGGCACTGTTTCTAAATTCTTGGCCCGGAGTTTTGGCATAGTTTCTTGGTTGCCAGTTCACAGCGGAAGTACTGTGCTCCATTAGCAGCCACTGCTTGCCATCCGCAAAGCCACGTGTCAGGTCTGCTTGTTGAGCAAGATCGATGTGGTTTAGCGGGTCGTGCTGAGCTAGATAGTGGTCTGTAGAAACAAAATCCATTTCCTTTGCCCACTTGAAGTAGTCCATGGCATAGGTAAATTTCATAGACATGAAGTTGGTGGTGATGGGACGCTTTTGGTCATACTTGCGAATGATGTCCCGTTCCATCTTGAATAGCTCCAGGTGTGCATCACTGGAGTAGCGTTTGAAGTCCATCTGTTGACCAGGGTTTGGGTGTGTTCCGTCTGGTGTTCTCTTCGGAACAACTAACTCATCCCAGTTGTAGTAACGCTGCGACCAAAAGTCAGTTCCCCAAGCGGCGTTCAGTTCTTCAATCGAAGCGTACTTTTTCTGAAGCCATTCAATGAATGCCTGTCTGGATTGCTCCGAATAGCAGTAGGGAGAGTGGCAGCCGTACTCATTGTTAACATGCCACATTTCAATCGCAGGGTGATTGCCATAGCGCTTTGCGATCTGCTCAACTAATGCCGCGGCCTTCTGCTGATAAACCTTAGACGCCGGTGAGTATTGCTGTCGTCCCCCATGCGAAAGGCGAACACCATCAAAGTTGATTGGAAGGACATCTGGATGTGCCTTGGTCAGCCACGCTGGAGGTGAAGCAGTTGCGGTGGCCATGTCGATTGCAATGCCACCCTGGTGCAATAGTTCGATTGCTTCGTCTAGCCAATCAAAGTGGTACTCGCCATCTTTGCGTTCAATTTTGGCCCAGGAGAAAATGCCTAATGAAACCAGGTTGACTCCTGCTCGCTGCATTAGTTCAATGTCTTGCTTCCAGACTTCCCTTGGCCACTGCTCAGGGTTGTAGTCGCCGCCAAAGTGGAGTTTTCCAAGATTGAGCATCAGCTCTCCTTTATTTCGATCAACATTGCATTTTCTGGATTTATAACCGGTGGTCTGAGGCCAACCGAAGCTAGAGCTTCTCCGGACAGCTTTGCTCCAGCTAGCCATGCCACCTGGGTTCTTTGAATGTAAGTGGGTTCGCCGGCTGGGAAAACTGCCGAAACGGTGTAAACCTTCTTCGGGTCTAGGCCAGGGATAACGATTGCGTTCGGCCTAGAGCCCATCGCACCAGCCAGGGTTACGTAAGCAAAAACGGCGTACGTTTGGTCATGGGAGACAACTCCATGCACGAAAGTGCTGGCGTCAATCTCTGAACGAATCATCCGACCTGAATGAATAAGTGAGCGGTGTTTTTTGTAGTAGTCGCTGAATCCTCTGAGTAATGCTCGTTCTTCGGCATTTGTTTGAGTGACATCCCACTCCAAGCCGGCGTGACCAAAAAGTGCGGTTATCGCTCTGAAAGATAGTGAGTGAACTCGACCGGTGGTGTGACTCTGAGTTGGCCCGATGTGGCTACCCAGCATTTCTGGTGGAATGGCAATCTGCGTATAGCGCTGAATGTATTGACGCTCAAGTGCATCATTGCAATCCGAGGTCCAGAAGCGATCTACGACTTGGGCCATGCCCAAATCAATTCGCCCACCACCAGAGGCACAGGATTCGATTTCCAATCCTGGATGACGTCGTTTCAGCTCCGCAAAAAGTTTATAAATTGCCAATGTTTGATTGTGAACGGCAGGAACTCCCTGGCTTGCCGGTTCCAGGAGAAATCGATTGTGGTCCCATTTGATGTAGTCAATTTCATACTCACTAAGAATCTTGTCAACCGAGCTAAGGATGTAGTCATAGGCAGCTGGATTGGTTAGGTCAATCACGAGCTGCCGGCGTCCTTCCAGCGGAACTCTGTCTGCAGATTTCAAGATCCAGTCAGGGTGTGACCTATAGAGATCACTGTCCGGATTGACCATTTCACCCTCAAACCAAAGGCCAAATTGCATTCCGTTGCTCTTGACTTTCTTGATTAGCGGCGACAAACCTTCTGGCCAAACATCTTTAGAAACAAACCAGTCTCCCAAGCCTGAGTTATCAGATCTTCGAGAACCGAACCAACCATCATCTAACACAAATCTTTCGACTCCAATTTCCTTGGCGACATCGGCAAGCTCTGAAAGTTTTTCTAAGTTGTGATTGAAGTAGACCGCTTCCCAAACGTTTAGGGTCAGAGGTCTAGGAGAACTTGGGTGAGTCTTTCTAGCTCTAAGCCAGCTGTAACTGCGGTCAGAGATGCCATCAAATCCGACATCTGAGTAAATGGCATAGACATTAGGAGCCTGGTGCTCCTGACCTGGTCCGAGAATTATTTCGCCTGGCAATAGCAGCTCGCCGGCGCTAATTGTTTTTCTACCCGACTGTGACTGCTCTATGGTGTGGCGAGAGTTTCCAGAGAAGCCAACTCCGAGGGACCAAACATCTCCAGATTGATAGTCGGCTGACTTGGTCATTGCAAGTTGCAAAATCGTGTAATCATGAGAAGAACGACCCTCGCGTACTTCCCTCACCCAGAGCCCCGACTGAATTTCTCGCCGTTGTGGTTGCCTTTCCTTAACCCAGCGCCCTGTGAAGTCCATCGATTCACTTGCCCGATCAGGCAAAGGAAGAAACACTTCCAGCGCCTGAATTTCAAAACTCGTCAATCCTAGGTTTTTTACCCCTTGCTGAATTTCTAATACGCCACTGCCTACAAACTCAAATGAAATTGAAACTTCTAATTGCGCTTTTTCATCACGACTCACAGCAACAACGCGAGTTTTCGAAACATCCACGCTAACAAGTTCAAATTTTTGAGAAAAATCCTGACCAGAGCGGTGACCCAAGAGCGCTGGACGAGATGTATTGCCTCGGGAGTTTTCTCTCCAGACTCCGTGAAAGTGGTGTGCGTCTAATTCAGCATGAGCCGTTGGCTCAATTGCCGCGAGCACCAATTGATCTACTGGGTCAACAAGTTCGGAACCCCAGTGAAGAACTTGCGGAGTGCCATGCGAAAAATCCAACACAAGACATACACCGGCTTGGCTGATTTTCGCCGAAGTGGGAATCACGGAGTCCTTCATCTTCCTAGTCTGATAGCTGTCACTGGGCGGAGTAAAGCCCCGCCCAGTGACTACTCAGTTGCTATTCAATTGTTGCTCTCTCCCGAAGAAGAGGGCCTGTCCGCTCGAACCGACCCAAAAACCTGACCTTGTTAGACCCCGATGATTAGGTCTGAACGAACTGGACCAATATTCCCAAACTTTTCGAAATAAAAACGACAAAAGTAATCATTCCGTTAGTAAGAAAACGGGCATATTCGTAAATCGGCAATAATCTTTTGCCAAGGAGGGTGGCCAAAATGCTTGCAGCACAGCGAAAAGCCAAGATTTTAGAGGAGGTCGGCTCCTCAGGGGCTCGCAGAATCTCTGATCTGGCAGGGGCCTTGGGCGTATCAGAGGTCACTATTCGCAGAGATGTCGAGCAGCTCGCCTCGCAGGGCCTGGTAGATAAGGTCCACGGTGGCGTTACGGCCAACACTCTATCGCTCACGCTCGAACCTCCCTTTGCGGCGAATTCCATGAAGGAGCAGCAAGCTAAAGAAGCTATTTCGGCAAAAGCAGCAGACTTGGTTAGGCCAGGCATGGCAGTTGCGCTCATGGGGGGTTCGTCGGTCTATGCACTCGCCAAACGACTGCGCGATGTTCCGGCTCTGACCATCGTCACAAATTCAGTTCCAATATCAGATTTGTTCGCTCAAAAATCCAGAGCTGACCAAACAATTGTCCTTACCGGTGGAGTGAGAACTCCAACCGATTCTCTGGTTGGAAATATCTCAACTGAAGTTTTTTCCCGATTCAATCTTGATTTAGTTTTCATGGGAACCCATGGAATGGATAGTGAGTTTGGCTTCAGCTCTCCGAATTTAGTGGAAGCTGAAACAAACCGAGAAGTAATTAGGCGCAGCGCAAAATTTGTTGTCTTGGCAGACTCCACCAAATGGGGGGTTAGAGGATTTTCATCATTTGCGTCATTTGATCAAGCAGATGTTGTTATTACCAGTAAAGGGCTAACCAATAAACAACTGGTCGTTCTTAGATCTAAAGTAAAAGAAGTTATTGTTGCCAACTAGAGCTTGAGGGCGAGTAGGTGGCTTCCGATCGGTCTTCCGAAACGCACAGCTACGTTGGCTAAATGGCCCTGCTCTAAAAATCCTTTTTTCTTATGAAGTGCAATAGATGCCTGTGCGCCTCGATCTGCAATGATTGCAATTACTTCTTTGATTCCTACTTCTCGACAAGCATCAAGAAGGGCATCAAACAGTTTGCCTCCTAAGTGCTTCCCAGTGGCTGCAGCAGCCAGATAAATCTGATTCTCGACTATTTTCTGATATCCACTCTTTTGGCGCCACGGGGAAACAAGGGCGAAACCAAGAACCTCAGACTCTCTCAGCATTACCAGAAAGGGCAGTTCCAACTTCCTTAGATGGTCGTGTTTTTCCTGCCAGTAACTAAGGTGTAGTGGCTTGTCATCAAAAGTTATGACTGTATTTTGAATATAGAAGTTGTAGATGTCCTTGATTTGCGGAAGGTCAGTAGGTTCGGCAGTTCTGATAAAGACATCTGGTTCGGTCGTGATTGATTTCTGCTTTTGTCTTCGAACTAGTCGCCAGCGAGTTTCGGAATCGACCATCGTCAGCTCCAATCGATGGGTTGTTCACCCAGTTCAGTCAAAAGCTGATTGGCTCGGGAGAAAGGTTTTGATCCAAAGAAACCTCTATAAGAAGATAGCGGGGAAGGGTGAACGGACTTGATAACTTTTGAGTTGGCCAATTCCACTTCAAGCTCCTGGGCTTTAGTCCCCCACAAGATTGAAACCAAACGGTTTTGTCTAACTGATGCCAAGTAGCGGACAGTCTCTTTCGTAAAAGCATCCCAGCCCAATTTAAAGTGAGCTCCGGTCTGATTTTCATTGGTGGTTAGATGTCGATTCAGAAGCATTACACCTCTGTTTTGCCATCTGGAAATATCTGAGTCACCATCTGTGATGCCGAGATCTGATTCCAATTCCATCAGTATGTTTTTTAGACTGGGTGGAAGTGGTCTTGTCTGCGCGGGAACTGCAAAGGCCAGCCCCATTGCGTGCTCCGGATTTGGATAGGGATCTTGTCCAATTATTAGGACTCGGTATTGCTGCGGTGAGCGCTCGTATGCTCGGAAGACAGCAGTTTCAGATGGGATGAAGTTCTCGCCAATTAGCTGCTGGCGAATTGAATCCAACAGCTCGCGCTGAGCATGAAACAGCGGGTTCCAATCAGGATGGACGGAATCGAGCATGTGCCAATAGTAAAAGTGCAATGATGATTACAGAAGAAGGAGCATCGATGCCATCAGCACAGGATCTGCTTAGAGAAGCTGCCGAGTACGGCCCAACCATGGTTGAAATTCGCAGAGAGCTGCACCAGATGCCTGAGTTTGCGCTCAATTTGCCAAATACTCAGAAGAAAATCCTGCAATCGATTGAGGGCCTTGGGGAGATAACTCTCGGAAAGGGTCTCACCTCGATTGCTCTTCTAATAAAAGGTAAGAATCCCGGCCCAACAGTTCTGTTGCGAGCAGACATGGACGCACTAAAAGTGGTCGAAGAAACAGATCTGCCTTATGCCTCGACCAATGGCTACATGCACGCCTGCGGACATGACCTCCACATGGCAGCGGCAATCGGAGCAGCTCACCTAATTGCAAGTCATAAAGATCAACTTAACGGTGATGTCCTGATCTGGTTTCAACCGGGAGAAGAAGGTCATCACGGCGCCGATGTGATGATCGAAGAAGGAATGTTGGAAGTAAGTGGGTCTCGTCCGATAGCTGCATATGGTTTGCATGTCTTTACTTCAATGCCAAAGGGCCTAATCGCGTGCAAGAGTGGTCCACTAATGGCCAGCGCCGGAGATTTAACTGTGACGTTCCATGGTTCAGGAGGTCATGGTTCAATGCCATGGCTGAGTAAGGATCCGGTTACTCCAATGGTCGAGTCAATCACCGCACTCCAGAATCTTCTAAACAAACAGTTCGACCAATTTGACCCAGTCATCTTGAATGTCGGTTGGATTAGAGCAGGTGATGACGCGACAACTAATGTCATTGCTGACAGCGCGAGCTTCGGTGCAACTGTTAGAACATTCTCTGAAGAAAACACTAAAAAGTTACATGAACTGGCCCCTCGATTGATCCATAGCATTGCCGAGGGTTTCTCCGTCAGAGCGGACGTTAGTTTTGGCCAAGCCACCAAGGTCCTGCTAAATGATGCGGCCGCTGTCCAGCGGGTAGAGGAGGTTTCTAAGCAGCTGGTTGGTGACCAGGGTTATATGCCGATGCAGAAACCAATCGCGGGGGGCGAGGACTTTGCATCAATAGTGGCTGAGGTGCCGGGCGCTTTTGTGTTTGTTGGGGCATGCCCGCCTGACATCGATTTTCAAACGGCACCGACTAATCACTCTGCCAAAGCAAAATTTGACGACTCTGTCTTACCGCTGTGTGCTGCACTTTTGGCGTCTTTAGCATTTAGCCACCTCTCCTAGCGTTACCTTTTATTTCACCAGGGTTGCCATGGGACCTAAGATGACTTCATCTCAAATCTTTAGAAGGGTTCACTAGAAAGCCCATGGACTTTCAAATATCCGAGGATTCTGCTCCCTCTGAGTTCATCTCGGAGGAGCAGCGTCGACAGCTGGTTGGAAGACCGCCCGCTACTGGAGCATGGCTGGCCGGCGACCCGATCGGAGACCGAAAGTTTTCCGAACCGTTTGCTATCGAGCTTGAATCTGGCAAGCAACTTCCTTCTGTCCGACTGGCCTATGAGAGTTGGGGAGAACTAAACGCCAGCAAAGATAATGCCGTTCTAGTCCTGCACGCTCTAACTGGCGACAGCCACACCATTGGTAATGCAGGTGATGGTCACCCAACAGCAGGTTGGTGGAACGGTGTTATTGGACCAGATCTCTACATTGACACCAACAAGTATTTCGTCATTACGCCAAATGTTTTGGGCGGCTGTCAAGGTTCGACTGGACCAAGTTCACTCGATTCCAAAGGTAGAGAGTGGGGCGCTAACTTCCCACAGCTAAGTATTAGAGATCAGGCGAAGGCTTTTGCGTTGTTGATGGAGCAGCTAGGAATCAGCAGCTATGCCGTAGTTGGCGGATCAATGGCTGGCATGCACGCACTCGAATTGGCAATTGAATATCCTGATCGAATAAATCGTTTAGGAATTTTGGCCGCTCCTGCCTACTCAACGGCCGATCAAATTGCGTTGAATACCGTTCAGTTAGAAGCGATTCGATCTGACGATAACTACGCAGGTGGCTGGTATTACGACGCTAAACCTGGTTTTGGTCCGCATCGGGGATTAGCACTGGCCCGCAGAATGGCCTTATTGAACTATCGATCACCGCAAGAACTAAACGAAAGATTTGGCAGAGCTTGGCAGTCGAAGGTTAGCCCAATCACAGAACAGGGTAAGTACGCAGTCGAGAGTTATCTAGATTTTCATGGCAACAAATTTGTTAGAAGATTTGATGCCAACAGCTACATCACGCTGGTGAGCGCAATGAATTCTCACGATGTTGGGAGAGATAGAGGTTCCGTTGTCGAAGCCCTGCATCAAATTAAGTGCCCGACTCTGGTCCTTGGAATTGAAAACGATCGACTATTTCCCCTCAGTGGGCAGAAACTGATAGCGGACTCAATTGGTGGCCCACTAGTGGGTGGAGAGTTGCAAGTGATCCAGAGCGAGTATGGTCACGATGGTTTCCTAATTGAGACACAAGCAGTTGGCTCTCGACTAAAACAGCTTCTCCCCTAAAGTTGAGGGCGTGAGTCTTCTTCGTCCAAAAATTGCGGTTTGCTTTTTCTTCCTGTCTGGTGGCAGCGCACTGGCACTCTGGGCAGTCCACATCCCTCTCATTGAGAAAACAGTTGGTATCACCTATTCAGTTTTAGGTGCTTTGCTCATGCTCAGCGGTTTGGGTGGCTTTATTGCGATGCAGCTTTTCGGATACCTGGTCGACCATGTCGGGTCTAAGACTGCAACTCGAATTGGTGGTGTGGCAGTTGGACTTTCGCTACTTGGTCCTGCCTATGCAAACACTCCCCTAACCCTCGGAATAGCGATTCTTTTATTGGGTTTTGGAATTGCCGGGGTTGATGTTGCTATGAATGCAGCGGCCCTGCAGGTCGAAAAAGAGAACCATCGTCCGATATTTACTTTCTTTCACCTTTTTTGGTCGGTCGGAGGACTGGTCGGAGCAGCGCTTGGATTTGCAACAATTTCAGCTGGACTGGTTCAGTCTCAGACTCTCAGCACAATTGGCATCGCGTTATCTGTTTTTGGCTTCTTTATTGCTAGCTGGCTTTTACCAAACAAACCGAACGCTGTCTCAAATGATCGGGCAGCAGATAAGCAAAGCGGTAAGCAGAATAGAAGAGTTCTCGGTTTTGTAATCTTGGCTGGCTTGATGAGCGCATCAGGGGCAATTATTGAAGGCGTCGCACATGACTGGTCAGCACTTTATCTGCGAGACATTCAACTTACCGATGCAGCAACTGCCGCCTGGGGTCTGGTCGCCTTCAACATTGGCATGATCACGGGAAGAATCTTCATAGACCGAATTGTCGAAAGAAAAGGTAGAGGATTTGTAATTGTCTGGGGATCCCTCGCTGCAGCGCTGGCGATTGGTCTACAAGCAATCGCTCCAAACCTTACGTTGTCACTAATCTTCTGGTTCCTACTTGGCTTGGGAATCTCCGGAGTGGTCCCGCAACTTTTTGCAGCAGGCGGCGAGATTGGGGAAGCTTCTCACTCTGGAAGAAACATGGCGAGAGTGGTGGGAATCACTTACATCGGAGGTCTTGCTGGCCCATCGGTAATTGGACTGCTCACACTGGCTATGCCACTGAACTTTGCTATCGGCTGGGGAGCAGTGCTAGGTCTATTTATAGTTTTATCTTGGCCTCGACTACAGAAAATGGATAAATGAGCAAGCTATTCACGCCCATCAAAATTCGTGATGTTGAAATAAAAAATCGCCTTTGGGTTTCACCGATGTGCATGTACTCCTGTGAAGGTCGAGACGGAATAGTCGGAGATTGGCACCTTGTTCACTTGGGCGCCAGAGCAATCGGTGGAGCTGGTCTTGTCATGGTTGAAGCGAGTGGTGTAAACCCGGAAGGTCGCATTACCCCTTGGTGCGCGGGTATTTGGAATGACGAGCAGGTGAAAGCCTGGAAGAGAATCACAGACTTCATTCGAGACGCTGGCGCGGTAAGCGCAATGCAGCTTGCTCACGCTGGACGCAAAGCTTCTGTCTACAGAGCTTGGTCAGGCAATGGTTCGGTTCCAATCTCCGATGGCGGCTGGAAAACTTACTCCAGCACTGACGAGGCATTCACCGGCTACGAAGCTCCGAGAAAGTTATCCACCGCTGAAGTCAAAGAGCTAGTGAAAGACTTTAGATCGGCAGCTAGAAGATCAATCGAGGCGGGCTTTGATGCAATTGAAATACACGCGGCCCACGGCTATTTGCTTCACCAATTCCTATCTCCTATCTCAAACAAACGAGATGACGAATACGGCGGAAGCCTAGAAAATCGTGCTCGGTTGCTGCTAGAAATTGTCCAGGCGGTCAGGGCGGAAATCGGTGAGTCAATGCCGCTGCTGGTTCGATTCAGCGCGACTGATTACGTTGAGGGCGGTTGGGATCAAGAGCAAACCAATCAAGTTGCTAAGTGGGCTCATGAACAAGGTGCTGATCTATTTGATCTTTCATCTGGTGGGTTAGTTACCGGAGTGAAGATTCCATCAGGGCCTGGCTACCAGGTTCACTTCAGCCAATCCGCCCACCAGGCAACCGGCGCCCCTGTTTCAGCAGTTGGCCAAATCACTAATGCCAAGCAAGCGGAAGAGATTGTGGCCAGTGGACAAGTGGATGTTGTGATGATGGCAAGGCAGTTGTTGCGTGATCCATATTTCCCATTGCGGGCTGCTCACGAACTAGGTGTTTCAGTTTCCTGGCCTAACCAGTATGAAAGAGGAACTTGGCCTAGCGCCTAGTTGAGTCTTCAATTTCTCCGACTAGAACCTCAATGATGTCTTCTAAGAACAGACAGCCTGTGATGGTTCCGTCAGCAGAAAATGTTCTAGCGATATGAGCTCCATACTTGCGCATCTGTGCAAGAGCATCTTCCAGTTCTGCACTCTCAGAAACTGAAATCAGCATTCGCATGCGCTTGGATTGAAGCGGTGCAGTGAACTTCTCTGGATTATCAATCAGCGCGTCCTTGATGTGCCAATAACCAACTAGGTCTCCTGCATCACTTCTAACGGGGTATCGACTAAAGCCATGCTCGCTCACCGCATCTTGGAGTTGAGCTGGCGTGGCATCGGGCTTCAATGTGATCAGCTCTTCGATCGGATGGGTTATGTCAGCCACGATTTTTTCAGTGAATTCAAAAGTATTTGAAATTGTCATTGATGCATCGGCCAGTGTTCCACTGCGCTGCGACTCTTCCACAATGTCTTCTACCTGATCGAGAGTGAAGGCAGAGTTTGCCTCATCACGAGGTTGGAAACCAAACAACTTGAGAATCAAATTCGAGACCTGGTTCAGTACCCAAACCACTGGCTTTACCACCTGCGATACGGCGTAAAGCATTGGTCCGAGAATTAGTGCCGAGGACGTTGGTAAAGAAATTGCCACGTTCTTTGGGACCATCTCCCCCAGCACAACATGCAAATAGGTAACCAAAATCAGTGCAATTACAAAGCTCAAGACAGAAACAGTTGCATACTCTAAGCCGAGTGCTTTGAGCGGTTCTTCCATCACATACTTGATAGAAGGTTCCGCAATCACCAAGATCAGAAGAGATGACACAGTAATACCAAGCTGAGCCGTGGCTAGCATCAGTGACACATTTTCCATGGCTTTGAGAGTTATCTTTGCCGCCGGATTTCCCTTGTTGGCTAAAGGTTCGATTTGTGCACGCCGAGCAGAGATGACCGCGAACTCTGAACCAACGAAGAAAGCATTCGAAATCAACAGGCCGACGAGCCAAACAAAGCCCGAGAGATCACTCGACATCGTCGCCTCCCGGTTGATACTTAATTCTGTCCACTCTGCGGCCATCCATGCGAATAACCTTCAGCTCACCAGTTGGTAATTCAACGACATCGCCATCTTGCGGGATGCGACCTAGTTCACTCATCACGAAGCCGGCGATTGTGTCGTAGTCCTCGTCATCGGAAATGCTCAAACCAATCTCACGGAGCTCACTTGGTCTCGCTAAGCCGCTGAAGGAGGCGGAACCATCTGAGTATTGAACAATGTGCGCTTTCGTTCGATCGTGCTCATCTGCTAGCTCGCCAATCAGTTCTTCTACGGCATCTTCCAACGTAGCAATGCCGGCAGTTCCTCCGTACTCATCAACGACCACACCAAATTGGAGTCCCCTGCCTCGTAAGGTGAGAATCAATTTATCTAGCGGCATAGTTTCAGGAACGCGGATGGGCTCAACCATGATTGCAGTGATTGGCACCTGATCTCTGCGTTCAAGTGGAATGGCGACAGCATTTTTTAGGTGCACTACGCCAACGATGTCGTCAGAGTCTTCGCCGATTACCGGAAAACGTGAGTGTCCTGTTTCTCGAGCCAGGGTCACGAGTTCTTTTGCGGACTGGTCTTTGTCTAACGTTTGCATCTGTGGACGCGGTGTCATGATGTCGCTAGCGAGAAGTGATGTCATCGAAAGGGTTTTTTCAAGCAGCTTGGCTGTGTCGCTTTCTAAAGATCCCAGATCAGCTGATCTCCTAACCAATGAAGTTAGTTCTTCGGCTGTTCTTGCAACCGACAGCTCTTCCTTGGGCTCAATTCCAAATCTTCTAAGGATCCAGTTACCGTTTCCATTCAGGAAAAGAATTAACCACTTAAAAACAAATGTGAATCCAAGCTGAAATGGGGCCACGGCTTTCAGAACCTTTTTAGGTGAACTGAGGGCCATGTTCTTAGGAACCAACTCGCCAAGCAAAAATGAAACAAGTGTGGCAATTGTCATTGCAATCACCACAGAAAGAATGGAGAGCCCTTCGTCTGATAATCCAAAGCCGCTAAGACTTGGAGCCAGTAAACGCGATAGGGCCGGTTCTGCCACAAAGCCAGTTAGCAAGACGGTCAGGGTAATTCCCAGCTGAGCCGCTGAAAGTTGGGTGGCGGTGGTCTTAACAGCCTTGATCGAAAGATCTAGGCCACGCTCGCCCGCCTCACGTTTTGACTCAAGATCAACCCGGTCAACGTTGATGATTGCGAACTCGCTGGCCACGAAAAGGCCCGTGCCTACGACAAGTAGGGCTCCAAACAGGAGTATTAGGTAATCGCTCAAGCAATCACCCTAGGAAAGCGTTTATCATGCTCCATTTCAGAAAACACTATAGCCCCTGAATTGGTTAGACTTTAGGGCGTCCGCCAGCAACTCAATAAGGGGAAATGTTGTCCTCCTCCAATCCAGGCAATACCCAGGCTGATTTCGGTGCAAATGAATGGCTAGTTGCCGAAATGTACGCCCAGTGGCTCGAAAACCCAGACTCCGTCGACAGATCCTGGATTCCTATTCTTGAGCGGTACCAGCAAAGCCAAGCCGGTGCCCCACTGCCAACAAGTCCGGTTAGCACGCAGGCTGCACCAGCAGTGACTGAGGCAATCACCATGCCAATTGCCAAAGCAACCGACACCGGTTCTTTCACAGCACCTGTGCCAGCCGATCTTCCTGCCACCGGATCAATGCCAATAGTGGTTCAAGAGGAAGAGGCGCAACCTGAAGTAAACATCCTTCGCGGCATGGCTAAGACATTGGCTTCCAACATGGATGCTTCGTTGAGCGTTCCAACTGCCACAAGCGTGAGACAGCTTCCTGCCAAGCTTCTGATTGATAACCGTATTGTTGTCAACTCGCACCTCAAGCGCACAAGAGGTGGCAAGGTTTCGTTCACCCACATCATTGCTTATGCCGTGGTACAGGCACTAAAAGAGTTTCCAAGTCAAAATGTTTTCTACGACGAAGTCGATGGCAAGCCAGCTGCAATAACCCCACCAAACATCAATCTCGGTCTAGCAATCGATATTCCAAAGCCCGATGGAACAAGAGCACTGCTAGTTCCCAACATCAAGAAGGCACAAAAACTTAACTTCGCAGAATTTCTATCTGCTTATGATGACTTAGTTCTAAGGGCAAGAGAAAACAAACTAGCCGCCGATGATTTTGCTGGCACAACAATTTCTCTGACCAACCCAGGCGGTATCGGAACCGTCCACTCGGTGCCAAGGCTGACAAAGGGTCAAGGCTGCATCGTTGGTGTTGGCGCTTTGGAATTTCCAGCCCAGTTCAAGGGCCTCAGTGAGGAACAGTTGGCCGAACAAGGCATTGGCAAGGTTCTAACCCTTACTTCCACCTATGACCACCGAGTGATTCAAGGGGCAGGTAGCGGTGAGTTCCTAAAGATTATTGAAGAGCTTCTGCTCGGAGAACGAGACTTCTACGGAAAAATCTTTGCCGATATGCGTATCCCTTACACCCCGGTTGTTTGGGTTAGTGATTTCTTTTGGGATCTCGCAGATCAGTCAGGCAAGAACACCCGCATCCAGGAGTACATCTCTGCCTTCCGCGAGCGCGGACACCTAATCGCAGACATTGACCCACTTGAGTATGTCCAGCGCTGGCACCCAGATCTCGATATCAGGAACTATGGTCTATCTCTATGGGATCTGGATAGAACGTTCAAGACCGGCGGCTTTGGTGGAAGAGCAAAAGCCAAGTTCCGCAACATGCTTGGCATCCTGCGCGACACCTACTGCCGAACCGTGGGCATCGAATACATGCACATCGCAGATCCAAGCGAACGCAAATGGCTGCAGGACACACTAGAGCAGCCCTATCGCAAGCCATCGAAAGAAGAACAGTTCAGAATCCTCGCCAAACTAAACGAGGCTGAGGCATTTGAAACTTTCTTGCAAACCAAATTTGTAGGTCAAAAGCGCTTCTCATTGGAAGGTAGTGAATCTTTGATTCCAGCAATGGATCAGATTCTGCAGTCAGCTGCCAATGCAGGTTTGGACGAGGTTGCAATTGGCATGGCCCACCGTGGTCGTCTGAATGTTCTAACCAACATTGCAGGAAAAACCTATGGTCAAGTTTTCAGAGAGTTTGAAGGCTCCACCGACGTGAAAGGCGTGCAGGGGTCTGGTGACGTGAAATATCACCTTGGAACCCACGGCACTTTCACCTCCCCCCAGGGTTCTTCAGTGAAGGTTTACTTAGCGGCTAACCCATCACACCTAGAAGCGGTAAACCCAGTTCTCGAGGGAATTGTTCGTGCCAAGCAAGATCGCCTTGGAAACCCAGCTAACTACCCGGTGATGCCGGTTTTGATTCACGGTGATGCTGCCTTCGCAGGTCAAGGAGTTGTTCCTGAAACCATGCAATTCAGCCAGCTCGAAGGTTACAAAGTTGGTGGAACAATCCACGTGATTGTGAATAACCAAGTTGGTTTCACTACTCTGCCCAAGGATGCTAGAACCTCCACCTATGCCACTGATTTTGCTAAGGGCATCCAGGCGCCAATCTTCCATGTCAACGGCGATGATCCTGAAGCAGTTGTTCGTGTAAGCCAGATTGCATTTGATTACCGCCAGCAATTCAACAAAGACGTAGTGATTGACATCATCAGCTACCGCCGCCGTGGTCACAACGAAGGAGATGACCCTTCGATGACTCAGCCGCTGATGTATAACCTGATTGAGGCCAAGCGAAGCGTCCGCACTCTTTATATGGAGAACTTGATTGGAAGAGGCGACATCACCCAGGCTGAATTCGATCAACAGAACATCAACTTCCAAGCAACTCTAGAAAACGCCTTCGTTGAGGTTCACCAAGCGATGAGCCAGCCAGTTGGTTTGCCTGAGCGACCAGTTGGAATTGGAACTACCGCGAGTGAAAAGCAAGAAATCGCCAAACCAACAGCAATTAGCAAAGAGCTGGTGGAAGCAATTGGAAATGCTCACGCTAACTTCCCAGCTGGCTTCACCGTTCACCCCAAGCTGGCCCAGCTGCTTCAAAAGCGCGTAGAGATGAGCCGTGAGGGCGGAATTGACTGGGGCTTTGGCGAACTGATGGCATTTGGATCTTTGCTAACCGAGGGAACCAAGGTACGCCTAGCGGGCCAAGATGCTCGACGAGGAACCTTCGTGCAGCGTCACGCCACCTTCTTCGACCGCGAAACCGGTGCGGAATGGATGCCGCTGAGCTTTATCTCTGAACAGCAGGCAAAGCTTGAGGTTTACAACTCTCTGCTCAGCGAATACGCCGCTATGGGATTTGAATACGGCTACTCAGTAGAAGAACCAAATGCGCTAACCCTATGGGAAGCTCAGTTTGGTGACTTTGCTAATGGCGCTCAAACCATCATTGATGAATTCATTTCATCTGGAGACCAGAAGTGGGGTCAGCAGTCCTCGCTTGTGCTGCTACTCCCCCATGGTTATGAAGGACAGGGTCCTGATCACTCATCGGCTCGCATTGAGCGCTTCTTGCAGCTTTGTGCTGAAAACAACATGACAGTTGCTCAGCCATCAACCCCGGCAAGTCACTTCCACCTTCTTCGCAGGCAGGCCTACGCTCGTCCTCGCCGACCTCTAGTGGTTTTCACTCCAAAGTCGATGCTCCGACTAAAGGCCGCATCTAGCGCTGTTAGCGATTTCACGTCTGGTACCTTCCAGCCGCTGATTTTGGATGAGCAAGGACTTAGCCCACAAAACGTGAAGAAGGTTATCTTCTGCTCCGGCAAAATTTATTGGGAACTGCTGGCGGAGAGTCAAAAGCGCGGCACTCCTGACACCGCAATCTTGAGACTCGAGCAGCTTTACCCAACTCCGGTTGAGGAGATGAGAGCAGCAATCGCTCAGTATCCAAATGCCGAGCTGCGCTGGGTGCAAGATGAGCCAGCTAATCAGGGCCCTTGGACCTACATGGGATTGTTCATGCCAAAGTATGGAATCAACTTCAAAGTTATCTCCAGACCGGCATCAGCTTCTCCGGCGACGGGTTCAAGCAAGCGTCACGCCGCAGAACAAGCAGATGTTGTAGCTAGGGCGTTTGCCGACTAATGCGAAATTTGCGAGTAGTAGTTCTCGGTGACGAGCTACTAACCGGCGCCGGTGATCCCAAGGGTTTGGGATGGCTGGGTAGAGTGCAGGCCAGGACACCAGCGGGTGATGATGTTGCGGTTTTCCCACTTGCAAAAATTGGTGAATCTACCGCTCAATTGCTAGAACGTTGGCAGAGCGAAGCACTGCCGAGATTCAGCAAGGACACCGAAAACTATCTCGTCCTCGCACTGTCTTCGCAAGACATTCTTGCCCAAACCACAATTTCTCGATCCAGGTTGAATTTGGCATCGCTGTTGGATGATGCAATCAGAGAAGGCGTGCAGGTTTTTGTGGTTGGTCCAACTCCCACTGGTGTGAAGGAATATGACGCAGAAGTTGAAGAGCTAAGTGCAGGTTTTGCAGATGTGGTTAAGCGCAGACAACTTAAGTACGTTGATTGCTTTAACCCGCTAAAGGAGCATGAGGGTTGGCTGGCCGAGGTGAGCCAGCATCCTCGAAGATTGCCAGGCCAAGTTGGTTATGGCTTGATCGCGTGGTTGGTGCTGAACCGGGGATGGTTTGAGTGGTTAGGAATGACTGAACCTCAGTCGTGATCCTGAATCTCGCGCAGGCGCTGCTTGACTCGCTCCGCTAGCTCATCGGTGGGAGCCTCGTCGCAGGATCTTTGGATAACCTGGTTGAAGACGACCTCAATGTCATAGTGCTTCTCGCAGGACTCGCAATTAGCGATGTGAGAGGTAATCCCCTCTAATTCGGTCTCCTGCAGCTCGGAGTGCAGGAATTCATGGACATTGCGCTTTACTTCCTCACAGTCAACCTGCTTCATTCCGGCACCTCCTCAGTCTTATAGCCTTCTTGTTCTGCGTATTCATGCAACAAAGTTCTCAGCATTTTCTTCCCGCGGTGGAGCCTGGACATTACGGTCCCAACCGGGGTGTCCATAACTTCCGCTATTTCCGCGTAAGGTAGGCCCTCCACCACGGCGTAATAGACCACCATTCGGAACTCATCGGGCAGCTGGTCCATGGCACTCTTTATGATGCTGGCTGGCATATTGTCCAGGGCGACCGACTCGGCTGAGCGGGTGCTAACCGAGGTTAGGGACTCTCCCCCGCCAATCTGCCAGTCCTCAAGATCGTCCAGGGCAGTCTTTGCCTGATCTTTGCTTCTCTTGTTGTAGAGGTTGATGTGAGTGTTGGTCATGATGCGGAAGAGCCATGCCTTCAAATTCGTTCCCTGCTCGAACTTATCCCAGGCCACGAAGGCTTTGGCAAATGTTTCCTGAACTAGGTCTTCGGCGTCAGAGGGGTTTCTGGTCCAACGCAGGGCAGCTCCAAACAGCTGCGGCATCAGCGGTAAAGCCTGTTCTTCAAAGCTTCGAAGCTTCGCTGATTTGTCTTTCATCCCTTGCAGTCTATGGGGCTAGTGACAAAACCAAAAACTTTGCCAAGCTTGCAGGTATCTTGGTTAGGTGTCGATAGCCAGTTGGTCAGCCCCACAAGCAAAGGGGTTCAAGGCGAACCTTCGCCTACCCGGTTCCAAATCGCTCACCAATCGTGAACTAGTTCTATCGGCGCTGGCCAACGGATCATCAACTCTGCTCGACCCGCTCTACTCCAGAGACTCGCAGCTAATGATTGAGGCACTGAAATCACTGGGTACCAGCTTTGAAAAATATGGAAACAGGCTGATTGTGATGCCGGGCGAGCTGAGCGGCGGAGTAAAAATCGATTGTGGCTTAGCTGGCACCGTTATGCGCTTTATCCCACCAATGGCAGCACTGGCAAAAGGTGAAGTTGTCTTCGATGGTGACAGCCAGGCAAGAAGAAGGCCAATGGCGACAACGATTGATTCTCTTCGCAAACTGGGGGTGAGTGTCCAGTCGGAGACTAACGGTCTACCGTTTTCTATCACAGCCACCGGTCATGTAAGCGGTGGCGAGTTATCAATTGATGCCTCTGCTTCATCGCAATTTGTGTCAGGTCTTTTGCTGGCAGGTGCAAGCTTTGACAAAGGAATCACGGTTCACCACAGCGGTGATAGCGTTCCATCTTTGCCTCACATAGATATGACTCTGACCTGCTTGGCGCAGCGAGGAGTTATCGCTGAGCAGGTTTCCGAGAAGAGCTGGAGAGTCGAACCCGGCGAAATTTCTGCAATTGAAGTGGAGATTGAACCAGATTTATCTAACGCGGGACCGTTCTTGGCAGCTGCTTTGGTAACTCAATCTGAGGTTTCAATTCCCTGGCCAGAAACCACTACCCAGGTTGGTGATCAATTCAAGAATCTTCTCCAACAAATGGGGGCAGAGGTTGAATATCAAAACAAACTTTTGACAGTCAGAGGAACAGGCGTCATTCATGGAATTACAGCTGATCTTTCGGAAGCTGGTGAATTGGTTCCAACCATCGCAGCGATTGCCGCATTGGCATCTACTCCATCAGAACTGACTGGAATTTCACACCTGCGTGGTCACGAGACCGATCGAATCGCAGCATTGGTCAGCGAAATCAATTCAATGGGCGGTTCTGCAACCGAATTGTCAGATGGCATTTCAATATCACCCAAACCGCTTCATGGTGGGCTCTGGAAGACATATGAAGATCACCGGATGGCTACAGCTGGGGCGATTATTGGCTTGGTCGTGCCAGGAATTGAGATTCAAGACATTTCTGTCACCAGCAAGACGATGCCTGACTTTGCCAAGCTGTGGATAAAGATGCTGGAGAGTCATTGAACTGGCGTGATCTAGACGAAGACGATGTTCGGGTGCGCCCAAATCCTCGAGGCTCCAGACCTAGAACCAAAATTCGGCCAAGTTATGAGAATGCACCGCAGGGAATGGTTCTTGAAGTTCACCTGGCTCGCTATCGCGTAATCACAGATGAGGGAATTGAAGTTCTGGCGACTTTGGCCAAGGAGCTTCGCTCTGAGGGTTGTGTCACCTGTGACAGAGTCGTGTTGGATGGGGATGTCTCAGGTAAGACAGGCGCGTTGGCGAGAATCGTGCAAATCAAACCCCGCACGAGTGAACTCACTCGCATTGCCGAGGACGGTAGTGAACAGCGAATCGTTGCTAATGCCGATCAGCTCGTAATCGTTATGGCCGCCGCTAACCCTGAGCCTAGAACGCGTTTAGTGGATAGATTCCTAGTAGCTGCCTATCGCCAAAACCTAATACCGGTGCTGGTGATCACTAAATGCGACTTGGCAGATCCCTCTGATTTCATTGAAAACTTCTCCGACACCAATCTGAAAGTAATTGAGACTTCGAAACAGAAACCAGCAACTGCCGAACTCATGGAAATTATTAGAGGGAGGAAGAGTGTTTTTGTTGGGCACTCAGGTGTTGGGAAATCAACGCTGATAAACATTTTGGCTCCACTCAGTGCTCGTGCAACCGGGGAAGTTAACGAGTCCACCGGAAAGGGAAAGCACACATCCTCATCGGCCGTAGCACTAGAAGTTGATGGCGGATGGATTATTGATACGCCGGGAGTGAGAACCTTTGGCCTAGCTGGAGCCACTGCAAACGAAATCCTGCCAGCATTCTCCGATCTAAATGAGATTGCTAACTCTTGCCCTAGAGACTGTTCACATTTAGCAGGCTCTCCTGATTGCGCACTGGATGAAGCAGTCACCACTGGAACCCTAAAGCCGCAGCGGGTTGGTTCTTTCCGTCGCCTCTTGGAATCAATTTCCTCGGTAGATTGGCCGTGATGAACGATTTACAACTTGCTCTAGCACTAGCCGATGCAGCAGATGACATCTCACTTGCTCGATTTAAAGCTCTAGATCTAAACATTGAAACGAAACCCGATCGGACTCCAGTTACTGACGCTGATAGGTCGGTAGAAGCCAAGATTCGTGAGCTGATTGCAAAAGATGCTCCCGGTGATGCTGTTATAGGCGAAGAGTATGAGAACACCGGAACTGGTGAACGAGTATGGATAATTGACCCGATTGATGGCACAGCAAATTTCCTCCGTGGAATTCCCATCTGGGCAACGCTCATTGCACTTAGGGAAAATGGAGCACTCACCACTTCGGTAGTTTCAGCACCTGCACTGGGACGAAGGTGGTGGGCAACCAAAGGTGCTGGGGCATGGACTCGCGATGTGGATGGAACTGAGCGAAGAATAAACGTTTCTGCTATTGGCAACCTTGCTGACAGTTATGTCTCTTACAACTCACTACAACAGTGGCAGCGAGTAGGCAAGGCAGCAAACATTGAAAACCTCTCGGAGAAGGTCTGGCGAATCCGTGCGTTTGGCGACTTCCTGAGCTACATGTTCGTGGCTGAGGGCTCGATTGACGCGGCGAGTGAGCCAGACCTCAAGATCTATGACATTGCTGCGCTGGTTCCTATTGTTGAAGAAGCCGGTGGCAGATTTACCG
>CAYXWU010000012.1:0-20007 GCA_964468885.1 uncultured Aquiluna sp.
GCGAGAACTTGGTCTGGATAGTCGGGAAGGTTGCCATTGATGAATTCGTACCAAGGCAGCGTATTTGTGTTGTAGTGCTTGACACTGAATGGCTTCTCGGCGATTGAAACCCTAGACCAGTCAAGCGCTCCCCTACATCTCTCAACACGCGCCTGGTCTTGCTCTGCCATTGATCTGAACCAAATGTGGATTGCGTGAAAAGGATTCATGGGACGATAGTCCGTCCAGCCAGCATCGAACTTCTTGTTAGGAGTTTGCCAGATTCCATTTACCTCTTTGCCTAGAGAAAAGTTTTTGTCTATTTGCTCTCTAGCTAGCGACAAAAGTGAGTCATCTCCGGTCATCAGAAGCGCATTCGAGGTAATGTTCACAATTGGCTCAATGATTGTAAGTAGTCCGTGGGGCCATCTCCAGCCGTAATGGCCTCCCCACCATTTCCCGTCTAGGTACTCTCCGACTTCACCAGAGAGCCCAACATTGTCGGGAATAATTCCATCGTTGGCAATGGCTCTCTCCCGCCAAGTTTTCAAATAACGAATGACCCAGTTTGTGAAGTACTGATCTTGGGTATACATGAAAGCATGGGTCATTTGCGTGGCAGCATTCATGTTCAGAGGAACGTCACCCCTGGTGGTTCGCTCATTCATGAGCCTTACGACTTCTTCATAGACCGCGTCATTTGACCAATTGCAAGTGCCAAGTTCAAAAGGAGAAGTTTTCATATCCTCGAAGGGAGCGTGATAGGAATCGAGAACACCACGGTGAGTTATCCAATCTTCATGCGTGGTGATTAACCTTGGTCCCCTAGAACCAGACATCGGGGCTCGAATGATTCCCAAGGCCTTGTCGAAATTTTCCGCTTCAGGATCATCACCGGTGTACATCTTGGCGAAGCGCACTGCCCTGGTTCTATCTTGAAGCGAGTCTGGTTTAGTCAGTCCAAAAAAGTAGTGATAAAGATTTGCCTCACCGTGGTGCATCCAGTCGTAGTAGCCGTCAAATTCCCGATGGATCTGACCATACTCAGTCCACTGCCAAGTGATACCGTCCCAAATTTTTCGCCCTAGTTCATAAATACGCTCATCACCAGTCAGCGCGTAGAACAGCGGAAAGTACTGGAAGGCCTCGTAGGGATCATCGGAGCCATCCATACCTGGCCACTCGTCGCGCCAAATCAGAGTTCCATCTGGCCTGACATACCGAGCAACAAATTCATCCACAGCCTCTCGAAGAGCATTGGTCAATTCCTGCTGTTCGTGAACCCAACTGGGCAGGATCGTTGAGTTTGAGGCAGGGAAAATAGTGGGAACTGGAGTGGGCAAGAGGCCTCCTTGGGATTGTCAAAATCCTATAGCATTAGTGACCATGACCTCTCGGTTTCAAAATCAAAGTTTCCTGATTACAGGATCTTCTTCTGGAATTGGGCTAGCCACTGCCAAAGCACTACTAAGCGAAGGAGCAAATGTAGTTCTTCATGGGCTCCTTGATGTCTCTGCGCTCGATGAAGAAGTAAAAACTCTTTTGAAGTCGGAACAAGCCCACTATCTCAGCTCCGATCTGTCAGTGGCTGCAGATGCTTCGGCGCTCGCCGACAAGGCAGTCCAGCTTGTGGGTCAGCTACATGGGGTTGTTTTATGTGCTGCTGTGTCGTTTCACAAAGCATGGGACAAAATCACCCCTGAAGACTTCGAAACTGTAATGGCAATTAATCTCAGAGCAAACCTCTTGGTGGCCCAGAGCTCTGCTAGGCATCTTCGCGCTACTCAAGGTTCGATGGTGGCGGTCAGCAGCACCAATGCGCTTCGGGCCAACAAGAATAATCTGGCCTATGACACGTCGAAGGCTGGACTAAATCACATGTTCCGCGACATCGCCCTTGAGTTGAGAGAAGACCGTGTGAGGGTCAATGTAGTAATGCCAGGTGGCGTTGATACGCCAATGCTAGAAACTTGGATGAAGGACTATGCCGGAGAAGATGCAGAGAAGAAGCTTGCATCATCCCGTCAGAGCGGCTTGCTTGCCAGTCCAACAGACATAGCAATGCCAATCCTTTTTCTTCTATCTCATGATGCGCGGTGGATTACTGGACAGACACTGATTGTTGATGCCGGAGGTATTCTCGACTCCTAAAGCTTGAGAACCGTGTGGTTTTCAATAAAGTCCCAGTCGTAATCTATGCACAAACCCTCTCCAACAGGAGCTTGCACCATGCCGTCCTTAATGTTGATTGAAGATTTAGTTCCGAACTCAAAGTCATCGAACGGGTAGAGCATCTCAAAGAACTCTGAGTTTGGTAGGGACAGTGAGGCGTGGATCTGCACCTGTTCCAAGGCCTGATAAATCGTTGTGTGTAGCTCACACTGAATTCCGAAAGATTCAGCCGTGTGACCAGTCTTCATTACAGACGTAATTCCTCCTCGCCAAGAGACATCTGTACGAACTATGTCTGCAATACCTTCGTGAATGTAGTGAGCAGTCGAGTAATGACCCCCTGCTAAAACTTCTGTCCCACAAATCGGTATGTCTAGCTTCTCTCGTAATTTTCTTAGGCCATTAAAGTTCACGTCGAGCAAGGGCTCTTCAAGCCATCGGTATCCAAGCTTTTCTAATTCCCTTCCGACTACCAGCGCCTGCTCATAGTTATAGCTGATAACTGGATCGGCCATGAGAGTGAAATCGTCGCCCACAGCTTCCCTGACGGCGCGATAACACTCAATATCTACTTTTGGATCACCCGGTGGGTGAAGCTTGTAACCCTTGAATCCTCGTTGCTTGACTTCCATTGCCTGAGCCACGTACTCAGCTGGACCGGGTAAGAACATAGAGCTGACATATAGTGGAATTTCTGTTTTGGCCGCGCCGAGGAGTCGATAGACGGGTTGATGTGTCTGCTTACCGATGATGTCCCAGCAGGCATTGTCAAACGGACCGTATGCGTAGATGGGAGTCAGGTTCCACTTTCGATCAAACATTTCAAAAGCTTTGAGATTCTCTTGAGTATGAAACGCGTCTCGCCCAATGAAGAATGGCTTAACTTGGCTCATCACGTGAGCCGCTGCCTTAGCATCAAGGGCTCCAAAACCAAACGAAGTGCCGGTCGTTCCATCGGCAGTCTTTAGTGTTATAACGGTAAAGTCCGGTCTCGAGCCTCCGGGTAATTGGACAGCCGAGACGGCATCAAGCTGCTTCAGTTCGTCTGCTCCGCGGCAAGCGCGAATTTCAACATCGACAATCACAGATGGGTTCATGGGCAAATCCTATAGGAAACTACCCAAAGAATGCAGACATTTTCCTAGATTCTTGCGCCTAGGCGTTCTAGCTGCACCACATGCCTTGGCTCTAGCTCCTCCAAAGAAGAAACCCCCAGCAGGCGCATGGTTCTTGTCATTTGTTCGGTGACAATTTGGAACATTCGATCTACGCCGTCAGCACCGCCTGCCATCAAGCCATACAAATATGCTCTTCCAACATAGGTAAATCGCGCACCCATTGCGATACTCGCCACTACGTCTGCCCCAGACATTATGCCGGTATCGAGGTGTACCTCAACATTTTTCCCAACAGACTTCACAACATCAGGTAGTACATGGAATGGTATCGGAGCCCTGTCGAGTTGCCTACCACCATGATTAGACAAGACGATTCCATCAACCCCAGTTCTGGCGAGTTTTTTTGCGTCATCGAGAGTTTGTACACCTTTTACAACTAACTTTCCTGGCCACTGCTTCTTTATCCACTTTAAATCTTCATAGGTCACAGTTGGATCAAACATGAAGTCAAGTAGCTCAGCCACCGTCCCCTTCCATGAAGACAGGGATGCAAACTCAAGTGGCTCCGTTGTTAGAAAGTCCCACCACCACCAAGGCCTCGGTAATGCATTCAGAATCGTTCCGACTGTCAGCGCAGGTGGAATCGAGAATCCATTTCTTTTGTCTCTGAGCCTTGCCCCAGCTACAGGAACATCTACTGTCACAACCAGGGTTTCAAAACCAGACTTTGCTGCCCGATTCACCAATTCCATTGATCGGTCTCGGTCTTTCCACATGTACAGCTGGAACCAGTTGCGACCGTTAGGCGCTACCGATTGAACGTGCTCAACTGAACGGGTCCCCATTGTTGAAAGAGTAAAGGGCACTCCCCACTTCGCTGCCACCTTGGCTCCTGCATCTTCGCCCTCATGCTGCATCATCCTGGTAAATCCTGTTGGAGCTATGCCAACTGGAAATGCAACTGGCTTACCTAGGACGTTCCAAGAAGTTGAAACTTTTGAAACATCTTTTAGAATCGCGGGCTTGAATTCCACATCCTCAAAGGCTTGCCTAGCTCTTGCGAGTGATAGCTCTGCTTCGGCCGCCCCATCGCAGTAGTCAAAAGGAGCCTTAGGTGTGCGGCGCTTTGCAATGGCTCTCAGATCCCAGACGGTGAGAGCTTTCTCAAGTCTGCGTTTTTTGAAATCAAGAGTTGGTTTTCTAAACCTCAGCAGAGGAGCTAGTTCCTTTGGTCTCGGAAAGCGTCTTTTTGTCACCGCATGTGCCCTTTCAGTAGGCGTTTTAACCACATCTTTCTTGCATCGAGAGCAAGTTTAGAGACTTCAGCATCTGGGTAGCTGAGGTCAAAGCCATGAAATGCACCTGACCACATGTGTAACTCAACTGGAACATCAGCAATAGCAAGTCGCTCTGCATAGTCGACAATCTCGCTGCGAAAAACTTCAAGCACCCCAGTGTCTAGAAATGTCGGAGGTAATCCCGATAAATCCTTGGCTTTTGACGGCGAGGCATAGTGAGTAACTTTTTCTGTGTGCCTATTGTCTCCAAGAAGAGCATTCCAGCCAACATCATTGCTTTCTCTATCCCAAAGCCCGAGCGAGCTGAACTGATGACTTGATTGAGAGCTGTTGCTCTCATCCAACATTGGGCACATTAAGAGTTGTCCTGACAGTTTGGGTCCACCAAAATCTTTAACCATGTGAACCAAACCAGCAGATAAGCCACCACCAGCACTCATACCAACGACAATCAGTGGAATTGAAGGATCAAGCTCGGCTGCAAATTGCTTGAGCGCATCGAAACAATCCTGAACAGGGATTGGATCTTTATACTCAGGCGCAAGTCGATATTCGACTGTTGCAGCAATCAGGTCAAACTCTTCGACCCAATCAGCGACCATATCCATTCCGATAAATCGGTCACCGGCAATCATCCCTCCACTGTGGATGTGGAACAACGCCGCTGCAAATGACCTATTGCCTTTTTTATGAATTGTTGTCATTTGGAGTTGATGCCCATCACGAGCGGTAACTGACCATTCTCGAGAATCAAGATTTCTGTTTGCCAACAGACCCTCGAGCCCTTGAGAAACAAAGGCTTCTTTCAGAGGCGCAATCTTTTCTGGCGTGAGTGAAGTGCGATCAACTTCTGGATGAGAGTCGAGAAACTGCTGTAGTTGCAAATCATATTTCGGTGATTGGGCGCTCATGTAGCAAAGTCTAGCTGCCTCGAATGAAGAACCTATAGGATGTAGTATTCAAATAGCAATCATTCGATGGCGAGGTGCCCATTATGAGCGAACCAGGTTTTCTTCCCTTTGGTGCTGATGGTGCAGATTCGAGAATCACCGTTCCGATGCTCTCGGATTCCTGTGACAAGGCTGGATTGAGAAATCAAGTCTTGGAAAAAAGACTTACCCCACTTGTAATCGGAACAAGAACTTTTGGACGAGCAAGGACAGTGAAGTTCGTCGCCGATTCAAATGTCGATCCCTCAAGGCCATACGACGACGCTATCGACTTTATCGACGGAACTGTGCCTGGAGAGATTGTCATCATTGCAACAGGTGAGTCGAACGCCTCCGCATTCTGGGGAGAACTTTTCAGCGCAGCTGCTAAGGGTAGAGGTGCAACTGGAGTGCTCACGGATGGCAATCTGCGTGACTCAGACAAAATAGCTCTAATCGGCTTCCCTGCTTTTTCTAGAAGCCGAAGACCAATTGACTTCCGCGGTCGGATGAAAGTTGATTCTCAGCAGACTCCAGTCGAACTAGGCGGGGTAAAGATTCATCCGGGAGATCTTGTCATGGCAGATGATGACGGGGTTGTGGTTATACCTAGGTCACATGAGGAAATGATCGTCGGGCTTGCTCGGGAAAGAGCCAAGGGAGAGTCAACGGTTCTGCAAGAGCTCCTAGCTGGTGCAACACTGAGAGAAGTTTGGACAAAGCACGGAATTCTATAGAGAGGGGAATCCAATGTCTGAGGTCAAGAGAGTCGCATCTGTTATTCGATTGGATGCTGCGGGAGTTGAGGAATACGAGCGTCTCCATGCAGCTGTATGGCCAGGGGTACTAGCCAAGATAACTGAGTGCAACATCAGCAATTACTCAATTTATCGCTATGGCCTTCTTCTTTTTTCATACTTTGAGTATGTCGGGCAAGACATGGATAAAGACATGGCGAAGATGGGTGAGGATCCTCTAACCCAAGACTGGTGGGCCGTGTGCAAACCACTTCAGCGACCTGTTGCCGAAGTGATTGGCGAAGAATGGTGGCACGAGATTCCTGAAATCTTCCACCACGATTAAATGCCAAGAATAGATTTTTGGAAAACGGCTGACGTTAGGTTTCCAACGTCGAAGCTGCTTGATGGCTCAGATGCTATGAACAAAGATCCGGATTACTCGGCTGCTTATCTTTCTTTTGGTGTCGAAGGACAAATCGTGGGGCACGCCTCCGCATTTACCATTGGCCGCGGAAACGACGTTCAGGTTGCAGCTCTGGAATCATTAAAGCCCCACGTCTTTGATCGAGATCTCGAAGAGTTACTTTCAGACATGGGGCTTTTGTATAAGGAGCTAACTTATGACTCACAGCTGCGCTGGTTGGGACCCGAAAAAGGCGTAATGCATATGGCCATCGGAGCAGTCGTGAACTGTCTCTGGGACATAAAAGCCAAGATGGAGAAAAAGCCGCTATGGGAATTGCTCAGCGACATGTCTCCAGAGAATCTCGCAGACCTTATTGATTACCGCTATCTCAGCCCTTTGCTTACACGAGATGATGCATTGGAAATATTTAGAACAGCTGAGCCAGACAGACTCAATCGAAAAGCAACACTCAGAAAAGAAGGATATCCCGCGTATACGACATCGCCAGGATGGCTTGGTTACAGCGATGAGAAACTGGTGCGCCTGTGCAAGGAGGCTATTGCTGACGGATTCGGAAGAATCAAACTCAAGGTTGGTGGTTCGAAAGAAGATGATGTTAGACGATTGCGACTTGCTAGGCAGGCCTGTGGCGAACACTTCCCGATAGCTGTCGATGCAAATCAACGCTGGGAAGTCAACGAGGCAATCGATTGGATCAGAGCTCTGGCTCCATTCAATCTGGACTGGGTGGAGGAGCCGACGAGTCCCGATGATGTGCAGGGGCACCAGGAAATCTCTCGCGCTGTTGCGCCAACACGGGTGTCAACTGGGGAACACATGGCCAATCGCGTGATTGCTCGACAACTTCTCGAGACCAAGGCAGTAAATCTTCTGCAAATAGATAGTGCTCGAGTTGCAGGCGTGAACGAAAACATTGCGATTCTATGCATGGCTGCAAAGACCAACACTCCGGTTTTCCCTCACGCCGGCGGCGTGGGTCTTTGCGAAGCGGTATATCATCTTGCTTTCTTTGACTTCGTTGCCATCACGGGTAGCAAAGAGGACAGAGCAATTGAGTATGTTGACCATTTGCATGAGCATTTTGTTGACCCAGTTTTTGTCCAAAATGGCAGGTACTGGCCCACAGATGCACCAGGCAACAGTCAGCAAATCAAAGAGTCTTGCTTGGAGAGCTTTTCTTATCCAGATGGCCCAGAGTGGAGGAAATAGTGTCAATAAAAACAGTTTCACTAGGTAGAGGCGGAATTAAAACAAGCTCCCTTTCTTTTGGAACAGCAGGCATCGGCAATCTCTTCAAGGTTGTTACCGATGAAGACGCACACGAAGCTCTGGAGGTCTCTTTTCAAGGCGGTGTTCGATACTTCGATACCGCCCCCCACTATGGCCTCGGGTTGGCTGAAGAGCGGCTCGGTAATTTCTTGAGGAAAATGAATGCTGCGGACGTGGTTGTTTCGACCAAAGTCGGCAGGTTAATCCGTCCAAATCCAAATGCAGATGGCGGTTTAGACAATCAGGGCTTTGCTGTTTCTAATTCCACCTACCGAGTTTTGGATTATTCGTATGACGGAGTTATGAGGTCCATAGAGGAATCTCTGAAGAGGTTACAGCTGGAGAGCATTGACATTGTCTTTGTTCATGATCCAGACGAGCACGAGAAAGAAGCGATGGAGGGAGCTTTTCCTGCACTTGAGGAACTGCGGCAGGCCGGAAAGATTCGCTCATATGGTGCGGGTATGAATCAATCTGCAATGCTCTCTCGCTTTGCAGCCAACACAGAACTAGACGTTGTCATGTGTGCCGGCAGATTTTCACTATTAGAACAACCAGCGTTGGAAGATTTACTACCAACGGCAGTCAGGAGAAACGTTTCGATTGTTGCGGCTGGAGTCTTTAACTCGGGAATCTTGGCTACAAATGATCCGGCTCCAGGGGCTAACTACAACTATGCGCCTGCACCGCCTGCAGTATTAGACCAGGCACAGAGACTCGCTCGAGCTTGCAGGGAGGCAGGATATTCTCTTCCGCTCGTTGCGGGCCAATTCCCCTTTGTCCACCAAGCCATCAAGGTGGTTTGTCTTGGGGCAAGAAACAAAGAGCAGGCGGAGAGAAACATCAATCTTTATGAGCAAGAGGTGCCAAAGGACTTCTACCTGAAGTTAGCAAACGATGGCCTAATTAGCGAAGCAGTCTTTAGCTAGTTGTCGTTCTCCATAGCCGAGATTGTAGGGGCAAAACGCTTAAGCGAATTCTGAATGTGGCTGAGCATGAGCTCGGAAGCTTTTTTGTCTTCACCATTAATAACGGCCTGAGCAATCGCCTCATGTTCTTTGAGTGCTAGAAATCCTGACTTTGGCTCGTAATACAGTTCGAACAGTTCGCCAACCACGGCAGCATCGGTCTTTGCCGAACCCATCCAGTTTTTTAGAGCAGCATAGAGTCTGAACAGGTGCAGATGGCAGTGAGTTCTGACATAAGCTTCCAGAACTAGCTCACTTCCGGAAAGTTCCGCGATTAGTGAATGGAATCTTGCATCGTGCTGACTCATGGCAGCATAAGCCTCGTCAATCCCAAGATTCTCAGCTGCTTTACCTCGAGCCAGTTCTTGTTTTAGTCTCTCCGTTCCGTCGGGGGTAATTTGCTTGGCAGCCATTGTTGCCGCCCAAGGCTCAATAATCCCTCGAAACTGGAAAAGGTCTTTCATTTGATTGACGGTAAGAAGAGCTGTGGCTTTATAGCCACGAAGAGGTTCCTTGACTACCAGATCATCTGATTCGAGACGAGCGAGTGCCTCTCTCACTGGCGTTTGAGACACATTCAATTCCCGAGCTAGCGCATCAATGTTGATTCTTTGTCCGGGTGAAATCTCATGCTTTAGCAGCATTTCTCTAAGACGGTCATAGGTTTCGTCTGATAGAACAGTTCGCATTGGCCTGACCGACTTGGCGACTTTTTCGACCATTAGCCACTACCCCTTGCGAAACTATAAATCGCAGTCTAGTGAGTGATGCGTTAGTTGGACGGTTGAACCCTTGCTCTGGTGCGCAGGCCATCCATTCCTCCGTCTACCGCAAGGGATGCGCCAGTTGTTGAGCCTTGTGTCGGGCTAGCTAGAAAACACACAGCCGAGGCCACTTCCTCAGCAGAGACCAGTCGGCCCATGGGTTGACGAGCGTTCAGCGCGACCCTTTCCGCGGCGGGGTCTGCTGCCTGAGCCAGGAGCCTGGCCACCCAAGGGGTATCTGCTGTGCCCGGGTTCACACAATTGACGCGGATGTTGTCCTTTATAAGGTCGGCAGCCATAGCTTTGGTTAGAGAAAGGACGGCACCCTTGCTTGCGCTATACACAGCGCGATCAGGTAGGCCGACCGTAGCGGCAATGGAACAAATGTTAACGATGCTCGCACTCAAGCTCTTTCTGAGCAGCGGCATTGCTCTGGAAGAAACTCGAGCTATACCAACAACATTGGTGTCATATACCCTCTGCCACTCTTCTTCGGTTGCCTGCTCAATCGTTCCAACGGCACCAATTCCGGCACAGTTAACGACTATGTCAAGCTTGGATTGAGATGCCTCAATTTTCTTGAATGCCTGATCCACAACGAGAGAGCTGGTCACATCACATTCAATCCAGGAGATTGACTCGTCCAGGTCTCCTCTTTGCAAATCGAGTCCGAAAACCGTAACCCCGTTGTCTCTAAGCATTCGGGCGCTAGCAAGTCCAATTCCAGATGCACTTCCAGTTACGGCTGCAACAAGGCCCTGTAGTCGAAGGGTCACCTTTGACACCTCTATCCTTGCCTTTTGAATCATTCGGTAGCTAGTCTGACAGTTCCCGATTTACAATAGGATACAGGATTTAGATAAGTCAAAACAATCTTTTTCCGATTTCGGGAGACTTTTATGGCAGCGAGGCCAGTACTTAAGGGCATGACTTGGGACCATCCCCGTGGCTTTGAGTCGGTGGTGGCTTGTAATGACTTGGTCCAAGAAAAGTTTGGCGTGACCATTGAATGGAAAGCACGAAGCCTGCTGCAGTTTGGGGATCAACACGTTAGGGAGTTTGCAGAGAATCATGACCTGATGGTCATTGATCATCCGCACGTACCGGACGGGGTCGAGGATTCAGCACTGGTTGCACTGGATGAGTATCTTTCTGCTGAAAAGCTTTCGGAACTCGCAAGAGAGAGCGCAGGACCATCTCACGAGTCTTATCGCTACCAAGGAAAAATCTGGGCGCTTGCAATTGATGCAGCTACGCAGGTGTCTGTCTACCGTCCTGACTTAATTGATGGAGTTCCCCCTTTCTGGTCAGACGTGCTTGAGGATGCAAAAAAGGGAAGAGTCTTGTGGCCCTACAAACCAGTTGATGCTTTCAGCACCTTTGCAACGCTGAGCGCGCAGTTTGGCAAACCAATCGGCTCAGGGCAGATGCTTGATAAGGATGTAACAGAAAAGGTCATGGACTTTCTTCTTGGCTTTGCCGCTCTGGTGCCAAAGTTTTGTGCGACAAGTAATCCATTTGAGATATCTGAACGTCTAGTCGATACAGATGAGTTTTGGTATGCGGCACCGCTTTACGGTTACACCAACTACTCAAGAGCTGGGTTTAGGGCAAGAGTCTTGAACTACGACGATGTTCCCTCTTTTGATGGTAGGGCGACTGGAAGTCAACTCGGCGGGGCAGGAATTGCCGTATCAAATTACTCTGAGCACAAGCAACTGGCAGCTGAGATTGCCGCGTTTCTCTCCTCAGCTCCTGCACAAAACGGCCCCTATACAGAAAGGCATGGCCAGCCAGGAAACCTCAGGGCTTGGTTGTCGCCGCGCATGAATTCGCTGACCAACAATTTTTTCAGAAACACTCTCAGGTCGATCGAGGGAGCATGGGTTAGGCCGAGATTGGTTGGCTGGCCCGATTACCAGTTCGATGTCTCTCAAGTTATTCATCGCACACTTTTGGCTGGACGCTTCGAGAGTGCTGATTGGTCGGAAATGGTTAAGCACGGGGAGATTCTCTTAGCAAAGCAGAGTAAAAAATGATTTTTTTTGATGAATACCTAATCGGTAGTACCAAAGCCTCACACGGGAGAACGATTACCGAGGCTGACATAGTTTTACATGCTGGTCAGACAGGAGATTTTTATCCGCATCATATGGATGCAGAGTTTTGTAAGACCCAACCGTTTAAAGAGCGCATCGCGCACGGAACGCTGATTCTTTCCGTTGCCGTTGGAATGCTCGCGGGCGAAGTAAATGAAGTTGCGATGAGCTATGGATATGAGGGAATTCGCTTTCTCAAGCCAGTCTTTATAGGCGACACAATTACCGCTCAGGCGACAATTACAGAAAAGCGTGAGTATAAGAAAAACCCAGCAGAGTTTGGTTTGGTGGATGAAAAGGTTGAGGTGATGAATCAGCGAGGCGAGCTTGTTATGGTTCTTACCCACATTTATTTGGTTCAAAAGAAATCGGCATAACCATAGGAAGGAAAAAGCAATGGCAAACACAATCGCACACTACGTTGATACCCACCAGCACCTCTGGGTTATGAGTGAGCGCGCCTATGACTGGATTACCCCAGAATACGGAGTTCTCAACAATGACTTTAGGCCTGAGGATGTAGCGAAGGATTTGAAAGAGGCAGGAGTAACGGCGACTGTTCTTGTCCAGGCTGCAGATACCTACGACGACACTTTTTATATGCTCAGTGTCGCCAGATCGCACAACCATGTCCGAGGCGTGGTTGGTTGGGTGCCCCTCAACAAGCCTGTTGAGGCGAGGGAATCTCTAGATCTGCTTGGCCAAAACAAATACATCAAGGGCTATCGCAATCTCACACACACCTATGCGGATCCCAAGTGGATACTGCAGGCTAGCTGCAAGGAGACAATTTCAGACATATCTCGCAGGGATTTGGCGCTGGACATGGTGAGCGTTAATTCTGATCACTCTAGGGCCGTGGTCGAACTTGCGGATACTCATCCAAACCTGCGCATAGTTGTTGATCACATGGCTAAGCCAAACATTGCGCAGAAACAATGGGAGGATTGGGCCAGAGACATGGCAGATCTTGCCAAGCGACCAAATGTCTACGTTAAGCACTCCGGACTCAACACAGCTTCAGGCCAAGGATGGACAGCTAAAGACTGGCAACCATATGTTGATTACTGTCTTGAGAAGTTTGGTTCCAACAGAATCATGCTCGGTAGCGACTGGCCTGTTTCTCTTCTTGCGGGCGACTTTGTTGGTGTTTGGGCTGCTCAGATTGAAACCATTTCGAAACTTTCGCAAGCAGAGCAGGAAGACATCTGTTACAAGACTGCCCAGCACTTTTACAAGCTGGATCTGGGATAAGAAATGAGCGAAACAAGACCACTTGATGGATATCTAGTTTTAGATTTCTCGCAGTTTCTAGCAGGTCCCATGGCCGCAATGAGACTTGGTGACTTGGGAGCCCGAGTTATCAAGATAGAAAAACCCCCAGCTGGCGACATAGGCAGGGGTCTGGCATTCGGTGGAATTGTTGAGGACGGTGACACTCTCTCCTTTCACATCACCAATCGCAATAAGGAAAGCTACGCGGCGGATCTCAAGAATGATTCGGACAAGTCAAAGGTTCTGGAGCTGATTAAGAAAGCAGACGTCATTGTTCAGAATTTCAGACCAGGGGTCATGGAAAGACTCGGCCTGGGCTATGAGGAAGTGAAGAAGATTAATCCAAAGATTATCTACGGCTCAATAACGGGTTATGGTGCCGACGGGTCATTTAGCACGCGGCCGGGCCAAGATCTCCTTGCTCAATCTATCTCTGGCCTACCTTGGCTGAGCGGAAGTGCTGACAGCCCACCGATCCCAGTGGGCATTGCGTTGGCAGATATCATCACTTCGATTCACATGGCTCATGGCATAACTGCTGCTCTGCTAAAGCGAGAGCGAACGGGCCAAGGATCACGAGTTGACACCAGTTTGCTGGAGTCAATGCTTGATCTTCAATTTGAGCTAATCAGTGCTCACCTGAGCAATCCGAACGTAGTGGTTCGACGAGGACCTAAGCACACGGCCCATGCATTTCTTCAGGCACCTTATGGAACCTATCCAACTGCCAACGGCTATCTGGCTCTGGCAATGGGTTCGGTTCCAAAACTGGGTGAACTAATTGGGCTTGATTCTTTGAAGAAATACGAAGATCCAGATTCTTGGTGGAGCGAACAGCCCACAATTACGGCCTTGCTAGCCGATCATCTGAAACACAAACCAACTGAATACTGGCTGGAGTTACTGGATGCAGCCGATTTTTGGTGCGCTCCGGTTCTAACACTTCCCGAGCTTGTCAGGCACGATGGCTTTGAAGCAATTCAAATGGTGCAAGATATTCACCGTTCCGCGGATGACGGTAGTGACGTTGTTTTAAAAACCACCAGAGCACCGGTCAGATTTAACGGTAAGCCCCTAAAGACCAAGCGCGGTGCTCCTCGAGTGGGAGAACATACCGCAGCAATTGACGCAGAAATCCGAGGCTAGTGATGAGCAATCCCAATCCAGATGCAGCCAAGCGCTATCAAGTTCCAGTTTGGAACCAGGACGACAAAAAGTATGAGGACTACCACGTCGGCGAAGTAGATCGTTCAATAAGAAGAACAATCTCTGAAGGCGAGATGATGTTATTTAATGCGCTTCTGCTCGACATGCATCCTTACGTAGCCGATGACATCTTTGCTCGTGAGGAAGGTCTGTTTGGAAAACGAATCGTGCCTGGGGCTCTAGTTTTTTCCTTCGGTATGGGGCTGATGGCTCACAACAACGTTCACACATTCAGTTATGGCTACGACAGACTCCGATTTATCAAGCCAGTTTTTGTCGGTGACACTATTTACACAATGCGCACCTTGCTACGCAAAGAACCTAAATATGAGGACATGGGTTTGTTTAAAGTCTCCTACGAAGTCTTTCGTGCAGATGATGAACAGATAGTTCTCTATTGTGAACACTTGCAAACAGTCAAGTATCGTGACGCAAATGAGGCTCGTAAAGGTGGAGTAGAGGAGATGGTCAAATGATTGATTTATTTCGCGAAGTTTCTGAAGCCTGCAGACTAGTGATACCAAGAAGTCACCACAGAAGTGTCGGTGTGATTGGTGCTGGTGGAATTGTCGCGGCGGCACACCTGCCCGCATATGCCAAAGCCGGACTTCCCGTCGCCGCCATTACCGACATAGATCTTGCCAAGGCCGAGGCATTAGCGAAGCAGTTTGGGATTCCCAAGATCTACAGGACGGCAGATGAGCTACTTGCTGATGGTTCCATTGAAGTGGTTGACATTGCAGTTCCTGCATCCGAGCAACCGTCTCTGTTGCTTGCAGCACTGGAAGCAGGAAAGCATGTTCTCGCCCAAAAACCTCTCGCTACCACTGTCGCCAAGGCCCAAGAAATGGCGGAGAAGGCAAAAATTACCGGGCTAAAGGTCGGAGTAAATCAGCAGCTTCGTTTTGATGAGGGGATGGCCGCCGCTCACTGGATGTTAAGCAAAGGCTGGGTGGGAGAGGTTTCAGGTTTTTCCATAACGGTGAACCTTGATACTCCTTGGCATCTTTGGGACTGGGCTCAATCAATGGAGAGGCTTGAGATCATGGTCCATTCAATCCACTATCACGATGTTGTTCGCTGGTTCTTTGGCAACCCTAAAAAAGTTTTTGCTGTAGCTGGTCGGACAAAGGGACAGGCTCCAGTTGGTGAGACCAGAACCGTGAGCACATATCTCTATGACAGTGGTGTGGTTGCTTTAGTGAACTCTAATCACTCGAATCATGGCGGTGACAATACTGCTGAGTTCAGAATCGATGGATCTGGCGGTTCAATTCGAGGGACACTCGGGCTTCTGTATGACTATCCGGTTGGTAGAACCGACACATTAGAAATAAAGTCTTCCATTATTGAAACCGATGGTTGGGTTCCATATCCTGTGACACAGCGGTGGATACCCGATGCCTTTATTGGAACTATGGGTTCACTACTTGCTGATATCTCAGGCGAGGGCAAGTTGCGTAGTCCTATTTCTGACAACGTAGACACGGTGAAGCTGGTGCATGCCCTGTATCGTTCTATCGAATCAGGCCAGGCGGAATCACTCTAAGGAGCAGCAACAGAGAGCTGACGTTGCCGACCGAGTCCTTCAATTTCTAGTTGCATGACGTCGCCAGGTTTTAGATAGCGAGGCGGCTTTTGTCCCATGCCTACTCCTGGTGGTGTACCTGTGTTAATCACGTCCCCAGGCTCCAAGACCATGAATTGGCTCAGGTAGTGAACAAGGAACGCAGGCTTATACACCATCTGAGCAGTTGAACTTTTCTGAAGGGTTTCTCCGTTCACACTCAGCAGCATTGAAAGATTCGTGGGGTCCGTAACCTCGTCTGGTGTGACTAACCAAGGCCCGGCTGGATTAAAGGTTTCGCTCGACTTTCCCTTTGACCACTGCCCTTGACGCTCGATTTGAAATTCTCTTTCGCTAACGTCATTTGAAATCATGTAACCCGCAATGTGCTCAAGTGCTTCTGTTTCGTCCTTTAGGTATCGGCACTGTTTGCCGATTACAATCGCCAACTCCACTTCCCAGTCGGTTTTGCTTGATTTTCTGGGAATTCGGACTTCGTCATTCGGCCCAATCAGGGTGTTCGGAGACTTCGTGAAAATAATGGGTTCGGAGGGGATTTCAGCACCCGTCTCCGCTGCATGGTCCGCGTAGTTCAAGCCAATGCAGATAATCTGATGAGGCCGAGCTATTGGCGCACCAAAGCGCTTGCCCTTGATCGACTGGGGTTCCACACCCTTGGCTTTCAGCGCCTCCACATAAGAGGCGATGTCGGACTGGGAGTAGCGGCTGAAGAAAACCTCTCCCAGATCGCCCATCGCAGAAATGTCATAGAAATGATCAGCGTCGACCAAAACGCCTGATTTTTCGGCTCCCAAGGCGCCAATTCGGACCAGTTTCATAGAGCCAACCCTTTACTTTCCCAGGAAACGGAAATGTAACAATATCCTGTATTCTATACGAAACGACTGTTGTTCCATTACAGTCGTAAGAATTCGGAGCAAAGTCGCTCTTCCGACTTCGCTCCGGAACTTACCATGGAGGGAAGTGGAAATGAAGAGAAGATGGCTCGGAGCATTCGTAATAGTCGGTGCTCTAACGCTCTCAGGATGTGCCGCAGGAACTACTGACACTGGTTCTGGCGAGGTAAAGCAAGATGCCGAAGGCCCTAAATCGCTGTTGGTTTGGGTTGACGCAGTTCGCGAACCAGCCTGTTTGAAGTACAAAGAACTTATGGCTGGCGAAGTCGAAATCACATGCGAGGTGGTTGGTCAAGAGGAGATCCTCTCTAAGGTCACCCTAGCTAAGCAAACTGGTGAAGGTGCCCCAGACGTTACCTTCGACCAGCCAAACAATGTCGCGATTTATCAAGATCCAGCCCTTGGATTTGCTCTGAATCTCAGCGACTACTTAGACCCTTCGGTCTTTGCCGCATACAACACATCTAATGACTGGTGTTTGATTGACGGTAGTTACTACTGCCTCAAGAATGACCTGGCTCAGACTGTGCTTTGGTATGACACGGTTATTTTTGACGAGCTAGGACTAGCCGTTCCAACAACTATGGATGAATTTGCCGCAACGGCAATGAAGCTAAAGGGAACTGGCTACGTAGCTGGTGCCATTGGTGATCAAGGCTTCTACGCCGGTTACCTCTGGCCAAGTGGTTGCCCAATGGTGAACGTTATCGATCCAGCCACTGTGAACATCAACGCCGACAGTCCAAACTGCTCAAGAGTATGGGACCTAGTCCAGCCTTTGGTTGATGCAGGCGTTCTTGACACTCGCTCAGCATTCGATGCCGGCTTTATCTCAGAGGTGGCACAACAGCAGAAGGTTGCAATGCACATCGGTCCATCCTGGTGGGGCGAGTTTGTGATTCGACCAGCTGACTCATGGGCAATTCCCGAGGGTCGTATCACTGCAGCACCAATGCCAACGTGGGCCGGCGAGTCCACCAACTGGTCTGGTGAGTGGGGTGGTGGAATTTGGGTTGCATCAGCATTCTCCAAGTTCCCACAGGCAGCGGCAGCTGCAGCACAGTGGCTTGCCACTGACCCAGGTCTAATGGAAACAGGAGTGACCTTCCCAGGCTCACAGCCTGCTTTCGAGGCTTGGAGCAAGCGTCTAGCAGCTGACTCTTACTATGCTGCTGACCCTACTGCTGCGATGATCGCTCAAGCATCAAAGATCAGACAGGACAACAAGCCAGTGCGTTACGACATGCAGGGACAGTTTGGTGAGTTGAATTCTGGAATCAGTGGTGGAAAGGGCATCGAAGCTTCGGTGCGCGCTTACATCACGGCTCTAGAAAACCTAGCTCCTGCTGCTGGGTACACTGTCACAAAATAGTTAGTTGAGTTTAAGTGGGTGTGGCGAAAGTCACACCCACTTGAACACTCAGAGTGGAGTGAGCTTTGCGATTTTCTCGAACGGGCGCAAGTCGCATCAATGGAATATTGATGTTTTTGCCTTATTTCATTCTTCTCATGCTGTGGGCCGTTTATCCACTGGTCTTGGCTTTTTGGACTTCGCTGCAACCTTCAAGAGTTAGTCCTGGAATAGGTTTTGGGAACTATCTTTTCGTTGTTGGTGACTTTCGTTTCTTACCTGCGGTTTTCAATGTCACTACTTTTCTATTGATTTACCTACCAGCCATGCTCATCGTTGTTTCTGGCATGTCCTTACTACTCGATACAATCAAGGCGCGTTACACAGTGCCCCTCAGACTTTTGTATTTAGTTCCAGCGACGATTACCGGAACCGTTGCAGTTCTCGTCTGGTACTTCATGCTCGAACCTAACTACAGCCCATTTCAAGATATTTTTCGAGAAGTCGGCTGGGTAGAAGGCAGAAACGTTTTTAACGCGGGAAACCTTGCCTGGATTTTTGCTTTGATTGCATTCACAACAGGCGCTGGTAACTGGATCATCATCCAATACGGATCCTTGCAATCAATTCCTGATGAACTACTCGAGGCCGCGAAGATTGACGGAGCCAACAGCTTCCAAACTGCCCTCAGAATCAAATTACCTCTCATCAAAAAGTATCTGATCTACATGATGATTCTTGCGTTCTCTGCAGGTATTCAAATATTTGTTGAACCGTATCTGCTCGCGTTTAATCCATCTGCATTTGGTTTGACAAACAACTGGGCATTGAACCAGCTTGCTTATGAGCTTGCGTTCCGAGGCAGCAACCTGGCTGCGGCATCGGCTCTTTCCTTCATTCTGCTTGTAATTTGTCTTGTGCTTGCGCTGTTCGTGATTTATCGCACTGACTTCTTTGATGAAGTCCAATTTCGTCGCAAGAAGCGGAAGGCAGAGTAATGGCTACCCAAATTCAAGCCCGAACACCAAACAAACCCGATCTCTTAGCGCAGGGTAAATCCTCTGCCTCAAAATTGGCAAAATGGATAATCCTTCTTGGTTTTGCCGTCTTCAGTGTCATTCCAATGACGTGGATGCTAATTGCACCTTCTAAGTCTCAGCCCGAATTGCAGCAGTTACCGCCATTGGCATTTGGCAGCTTCGAAGGTTACGTGACTGCGTGGAATAATTTGGCTCTATTCCAAGAGGCCAGAATTTTGGATTGGCTTTGGAATTCAGTCTGGTACTCCGCTATCCAAGTTTCAGTTGCAACGGCTGTAGCCATGCTTGCCGGCTATGCACTGGCGGCAACGAAAATTCCTTTCCAGAGGCCACTTTTAATTTTGACTTTAGTTGCCATGATTGTGCCTCAGGTGGCATTCGTGCTTCCGATGTTTATTCAGGTTACACAGCTCGGAATTTTCAATACGGCTTGGGCAATTATCCTGCCCGGAACCTTTTACCCCTTCGGTGTATTTCTTGCCTACATCTACTTCACAACTACCATTCCAAAAGAGCTGTATGACGCAGCCAAGGTCGACGGGGCCGGAGAATGGGGAACCTTCTTCCGAGTGGCTGTTCCTCTATCCACGGGGCTCATCGGCATGCTTGCGTTCTTTAGCTTCCAGGCCAACTGGATCAACTTCTTCCTCCCCTACATGGTGGTCACAAAAGGCGAGTTGCTCACCTTGCCAGTGGGAATGGGAGTTTTGTTCTCTCAGACCCCTGCCATTAATCCTGGAGTTGGAGCAACAGACCTACCGATCCGAGGACCAGAGATTGCCCTGGCTGGCCTAATCGCAACTATCCCAATTCTGATTGTCTTCCTCCTTTCTTCTCGCCTGCTGGTCCGTGGCGTCTTGGCAGGCTCCGTAAAGAGTTAGCAAAAGG
>CAYXWU010000013.1:0-9741 GCA_964468885.1 uncultured Aquiluna sp.
GCTGCAACAGTTGGTCCAAGCATTAGATCGCCAGAACCAAACAGCTCACCAAGCGACATTGCAGTCTGCATAATTTTGCCAGCGGGGCTATCTACTTGATTGAGCAGTCCAATCACTACCACTTGTCGTTTGCCCTGGATGCCGATTAGAACATCACAGTCTGCTTTTCGAGCAATCTTTCTAATTTGATCTGGATCCGGTGAGTCGAGCCTGGTTCCGAGTAGAACAGCAACCGGACCATCAGCACGCCAGCCCAGCGCCGCAACCCGCGAGTTAATTTCCTGCGAGGTTTCGCCGCTAACAATGCTGTCAACCACTAATGCTTCAAGGCGGGCATCCCACAAACCTCTAGCCTCAGCGGCTCGCGCATAAACATCTGCCGCTGAGAAAGCTATGTCGCGCGAGTAGCGAAGAACTGCCTCTTGAAGCTCAGGGTGCTCGGCCACTACTCGCTCTTCCACCATCTGAACGACAACATGGATTAGCTGCAAAGTTTCTTGCAAAGAAATTGATCTGAGTAGCTCTCTTGGAGCCTGTGCGAAAACATCGGCCGCCACCCAAGGTTGTGAAGTTGGATCTTCATACCACTGAATGAAACTGCTAATTCCGCTTTGAGCAACATTACCTACCGCTGCTCTTCGAGCCGGCGGCATTTCTCGATACCACGGAAGCGTCTCTTCCAGTCGAGATAGGGTTGCAGTTGCGAGATCTCCCGCAATTGATTTAAGCCACGGCAGGTGCTTAGGCGTCACCGCCGGCCGATCCACTCGTTCCAGCGCTTACGTCATAAAGGCGGTATTTCTCAATTGCCTTAGTTAATACTGAGCGTTCCAACTTCCCTTGCTCAACTAGCTGCTGCAATACACGAACGACAATTGATGGTCCATCAATCTTGAAGTAACGACGGGCGGCAGGTCTGGTATCAGAGAAGCCAAAGCCATCAGCACCGAGCGTTGCATAGTCACCTGGCACCCAAGGACGAATCATGTCTTGCAAAGTATGGGTGTAATCAGAGACACCCAGGAATGGACCTTCAGCCTTGGCAAGTTTTTGAGTTACATAAGCGGTGGCCTTTGGTTCATCTGGTTGTAAGAAGTTGTGCTCATCGGTTTTGATTCCATCGCGACGTAGTTCAACCCAGCTGGTAACCGACCAGACATCCGCTGAAACACCCCAATCGGCAAGTAGCTGTTGCGCCTCGAGTGCCCATGGCACAGCAACACCAGATGCCAGAATCTGAGCTTTGTGTCCAGGTTTCTGGTTTTGATTGAGAAGGTAGATTCCCTTAAGCAAACCATCAACGTCCAAGTTCGCAGGTTCTGCCGGTTGTAACATCGGCTCGTTGTAAACGGTGATGTAATACATGACGTTTGGATCCGGGTGTTGCCCTCCATACATGCGCTCGAAGCCAGCTTTGGTGATGTGCGCAATTTCGTAACCATAGGCCGGGTCATAAGAAATCACCGCAGCATTGGTTGAAGCAATCACTGGGGAGTGTCCATCAGCGTGCTGAAGACCCTCTCCTGTAAGTGTGGTCCGTCCGGCAGTTGCGCCGATCATGAAGCCTCTGACCATCTGATCTCCAGCTAGCCAGATTGAATCGGCTGTGCGCTGGAACCCGAACATTGAGTAGAAAACATAGATCGGAATAATTGGCTGACCGTGGGTTGCATACGAAGAACCGCTAGCGGTGAAAGCTGCGACAGACCCAGCTTCATTGATGCCGGTGTGAAGAATCTGGCCGTGCTCACTCTCTTTGTAGCTGAGCAGCAGTTCACGATCAACCGACATGTAGTGCTGGCCATGCGGGTTATAAATCATTGAAGTCGGGAAGAAGGCATCCATTCCGAAAGTTCTAGCCTCATCAGGAATGATCAGCTGAATTCTCTGTCCCGTGTCTTCGGCTTTCATAACGTCTTTGAGCATGCGAACAAACGCCATCGTTGTGGCAACTTCTTGATTACCAGATCCCTTACGAGGAACTTCATAAGCTTTTTCATCGGGCAACTTGAAAGACACGTACTTGCTTCTGCGCTCCGGAAGATAACCACCGAGTTGTTTTCTGCGCTCGTGCATGTAGTGAATTTCTGGAGCTGAGTCTGCTGGCTTGAAGTAAGGCGGCATGTAGGGATCTTTTTCTAGCTCAGCATCGCTGATAGGAATCCGCATCTCATCTCTAAAGCGCTTGAGGTCTTCGATCTTAAGTTTCTTCATCTGGTGGGTAGCATTTCGACCCTCGAAGCTCTTGCCTAGGCCGTATCCCTTAATTGTCTTGGCGATGATGACAGTCGGCTGGCCCTTGTGGTTCATGGCAGCTTGGTAAGCGGCATAAATCTTTCGGTAGTCGTGACCTCCGCGCTTCAGTGCCCAAATGTCAGCATCCGTCATGTCTGAGACCAGTGCCTTGGTGCGCGGATCGCGACCAAAGAAGTTTTCCCTGACGAAAGCACCGTCTTCGGTCTTGAAGGTTTGGTAGTCACCATCTGGAGTCTTGTTCATCAGCTCAACCAGAGCACCATCGGCATCCTTAGCAAGTAAGCGATCCCATTCGCGGCCCCAAATCACTTTGATTACATTCCAGCCAGCGCCACGGAAGAAGCTCTCCAGCTCTTGAATGATTTTTCCATTACCTCGAACTGGACCATCAAGACGCTGCAAGTTTGCGTTGACAACAAAGGTTAGGTTGTCCAAGTTTTCATTTGCTGCAAGCTGCAAAGCTCCGCGGCTTTCAACTTCATCAAGCTCACCATCACCGAGGAATGCCCAGACGTGTTGCTGTGAGGTGTCCTTGAATCCACGCGCCATCAGATAGCGGTTGAACTGTGCCTGATAAATAGCATTGATCGGTCCCAGACCCATCGAAACAGTTGGAAACTGCCAAAAGTCCGGCATCAATCTTGGGTGTGGATAAGAGGGAAGGCCTCTGGTTGGACGTGACTTTTCTTGACGGAAAGAATCCATTTCCGCTTCGGAGATTCTTCCTTCTAAAAACGCTCTTGCATAAGGACCGGGAGATGCGTGCCCTTGAATGAATATCTGATCTGCTCCACCTGGGTGGTCGTGACCTTTGAAGAAATGATTGAATCCAACTTCATACAAAGAAGCACTGGAAGCAAAACTTGAAATGTGACCACCAACAGCAATCCCTGGTCTTTGCGCACGGTGAACCATGATGGCTGCGTTCCAGCGCATCCATGCTCGATAGGTACGCTCAACTAGTTCGTCACCGGGGAACTGCGGCTCATCTTCCGGACTGATTGTGTTGATGTAGTCGGTGGTCGGCACCAGCGGAACATTCAGCTGAAGATCGTGTGAGCGTCGTAGCAAGCTCTGCATTACCTCTCGAGCGCGACCTCTACCTTGGGTCTTGGCAAGAGCATCGAGGGATTCAATCCACTCGGCTGTTTCTTGAGGATCTTTGTCCGGAGTGTTTACCGAGAATGCGTCCTGGTTGTTCAATGACAAGCTAAGCCTCTTTTCGTGGCCATTTTCCGATTGCCCATTTTGTGAGCAGGTAAAGTCTATTCAGCTAGCCACCCTTTCGCTTACCATGGTCTGGAAGACCCAAAGGAGCAGACAATGAGCATTTCAGTCGGAGAAAAAGCACCGGTTTTTGCCCTCAGCAACCAGCACGGGGAACAGTTCCAACTCAGCGATTACCTCGGAAAGCCAGTAGTACTCGTCTTTTACCCCTTCTCTTTCTCGGGCGTCTGCACAGGTGAGCTTTGTGAGCTCAGGGACAATATCCAGATCTTCCAAGATGCCAAAGTCGAGCTGGTTGGCATTAGCGTTGACAGCAAATACACCCAGGCGGCTTTTGCAAAGGCAGAAAATTATGGCTTCCAGCTTCTGGCTGATTTCTGGCCTCACGGCGAGGTCTGCAAGCAATATGGGGTGTTTTTAGATGACAAGGGATTTGCAACTAGAGCCACTTTTGTGATTGATGCCGATGGAGTGGTTGTGGCAAAGTTTGTCACCGCCCCTGGACAGCCCCGCAATCTTGCCGAGTATCGTTCAGCCCTAGAGCTGCTATAGCCAGCAGTCTGTAGTAGTATCGCTCCGGGCCTTTAGCTCAGTTGGTAGAGCGCCACGCTTACACCGTGGATGTCATCGGTTCGAGCCCGGTAGGGCCCACTCGAATTTCCTGCAGTTTCTGATCTTTTCTGATTGGCTTTAGCTATGACTCTCAGCAACCTGCTTGCCAGCTTTGAAAGACTCTGGCCTAGGGATTCTGCCGAGGATTGGGATCGACCAGGCCTCATGGTTGGGAATCCTTCTCAAGAGATAAATAAAGTTCTGCTAGCAGTCGATGTCACCTCAGAGGTTGTCGACCAAGCCATTCAATCCGGCTGTCAGTTACTGCTAACGCACCATCCAATGTTGTTGCGAGGCGTGCACGAGCTTGGAGAGCTCACGCTCAAGGGCAACCTAGTTACCAAGGCAATCAAGTCCGGTCTGGCAATTTTTTCTGCCCACACCAATGCCGATATAGCGCAAGGGGGAGTATCTCAATCCCTAGCGCAAGCTTTGGAGCTACGAAACCTCGCACCCTTGGATGCTGTTAGCGGCCACGGCATTGTTGGCGACATAGAAGAAATCAAATTGATTGAATATGCAAGGAAGATTGCGAGGGCAATTCCAGCTACCGCTCAAGGAATCAGAGTTGCGGGTAGTAGCGAAAAGCTAATTTCCAGAGTTGGACTAGTTGCGGGCGCAGGCGATGGCTTTCTAAGTATGGCCAGCCTGGCAGGAATTGACCTATTTATCACCAGTGACCTTCGTCACCATCCCGCCCAAGACTTTATTGAGCAATCAAAACTCTCAGATGGACCAGCCCTTATTGACATCGCCCATTGGGCTGCGGAGTGGGTGTGGCTTGACCAAGCAGCAGCGCAGCTTGCCGGCATTCATCGCGATGTTGAGTTCATTGTTTCTGATCTGCGAACTGATCCTTGGGATTTTGCGGTGATGCAGTGAAAGCAAGTGCTGAACAACTAGAGCAGCTATGGCAGGTTCAAAAACTAATTTTTGATCAGCGCCGTCTCGTTGAGGAAGCAAAGAAACTCTCCTCGGGTGAGAGTCTGACTGCCTTGGAAAAGGAAATTACCGATCTGGCCGAGCTTTCACGCAACCAAGTAATGAAAGTGGAGTCACTGCAGGCTGAAAAAAGACGCATTGAGTCTGATCTGGAATTGGTTGAAAAGAGAATCCAGACCGATCAGCAGCGGCTAAATGCCTCAAGCAGCAGCAAAGACATCACCGGCATTCAACATGAAATTGATGGTCTTGAGCAAAGAAAGAACATGTTGGAGGATACAGAGCTAGGAATTTTGTCTGAATTGCAAGGGCAAGAATCAGCTTTATCGGAGATCCAGAACCTAAAATCTGCGGCAGAACAGAAGTTGGCAGGGGAGCGCAGCCAACTCAAATCCACTCTTGAGCAGATGAAGTCGGAAAACGAAAAGCTGAATCAGAAAATTTCTTCTTTACGTAACGCCATGCCAAGTGACCTGCTCGACCTCTTTGATAAAAAGCTTGCCAAGGGAACGGCCGTTGGTCGCATGGTCAGATCTGCCTGCAATGCTTGCAACATGAATTTGAATTCAACTGCAATAGCCGATATATCTGCTGTTCCTGCGGACGAGGTTGCCTTTTGTCCTGAATGTGCTGCGATTGTGATTCGAGCATGATTTTTGTCTATGCCGATGGCGCTTCCCGAGGGAATCCAGGGCCTGCTGCCTATGGTGTTCACATTGCCGATGAGGCTGGCAACATAATCGCTGATTTCGGCGAGGCACTTGGTATCGCTACCAACAACCAAGCTGAATACTCCGCCGTTATTGCTGGATTGAGATTTCTTAGTCAAACCTCGAACCGCTCAATTACGATTCGGATGGACTCCAAGTTGGTGGTTGAGCAACTAGCGGGTAATTGGAAAATCAACAATCCTCAGCTTCGCGAACTCGCCGATCAGGCCAAAGAACTACTTAGAGATTTTCATTATCAGCTCGAGTGGATTCCTAGAGAACAAAACTTCAAAGCAGATGCCAACGCCAATGCAGCGCTGGATAGTGGAAATTTCAGTTCATCAGCCCAGTCGGCAATGGAGCTTGCATCAGTTCAGCCAAGGTCAATTCGTGCCCCTCGGCAGTACCTTGAACCAACCACAATCATTGTGGTTCGCCACGGCCACACAGAAAACACAGAGCGTAATTTAGTTTCTGGCGGGGATGGGACAGATCCAGTCCTATCGAAACTTGGTGAGCAGGAGGCTGCAGGGGCAGCTGCCGAAATCCCCAAATTAGTTGAGTTCTTCTCACTTCCTAAGCCTGCAATGGTTTTCCACTCGCCGATGGCGAGGACAACCCAAACGGCTCAAACAATTGCGCAGGCGCTGGAGATTGACATGCAGTCAGATGAGAGACTGCGGGAAATTGGTTTTGGGGAATGGGAAATGATGGACATGGCAGTTCTTGAAACCGATTCCGTAGAGTTGGTTTCTAAGTGGCGTGGATCACTAACAGTATCTCCGCCAGCAGGCGAGTCAGTAAACCAAATGAAAGATCGAGTTTGGCAATCAATTTCTGAAATTATTGAAGATTTTCGAGGAAGCTGCGCTGTTATTTCAACCCACATGATGCCAACGAGGGCTATCGCCGCCGCAGCGCTCAGGGGAAGTGACAGTATCTTTTGGAATCTCAATACCTCGCCCGGCGGAATCAGTGTTTATAGATTCTTTGGCATTGAATACGCTGAGATTTTTGCTCTGAACTATTGCGCACATCTGCAGCAAAAGTAGGCTTATAGCGATGGGTCGGCCAGGCGGTCGCGACATTGTCGAGGAACGTCCGGGCTCCAAAGAGCAAAGTGGTGGGTAACGCCCACCCGGGGTAACCCGAGAGATAGTGCAACAGAAAGTAAACCGCCCGCAAGGGTAAGGGTGAAACGGTGGTGTAAGAGACCACCAGCGATGAAGGTAACTTCGTCGGCTAGGCAAACCTCACTTGGAGCAAGACCAAGCAGAAGGCGCTTGAGGACTGCTCGTCCAAGCCTTCGGGTAGGTTGCTAGAGCAGCTGAGTAATCAGTTGCCGAGATAGATGACCGTCCGCGAAAGCGACAGAACCCGGCGTATCGGTCGACCCATCAAAAATTTCTATTTGCGATTGTTGCGGCGCCAATAATTCCTGCTGAGTTCTTTAGCTTGGCTGGAACTATTGGAGTCTTCAGTTTCAAAAGTGGTAAAAACTCTTTGTGTGACTTACTTATGCCGCCGCCCACAATAAACAAATTTGGCGTGAACAGTCTTTCTAATTCTGAGTAGTAGTTCTGCAGTCGCTCAGCCCACTGTTCAAAAGAAAGGTTTTCTCTTTCTTTAGCTGCAAACGAAGCCTTAGTCTCATAATCAGCACCGTTAATCTCCAGATGACCCAGCTCTGAATTGGGAACTAAAACGCCATTGTGAATAAGTGCGGTTCCGATACCAGTGCCAAGAGTAGTCATAATGACAAGTCCACGCTTGCCCTTACCAGCGCCAAAGACACTTTCTGCAAAACCCGCCGCGTCGGCGTCATTGAGAATTTCCACTTTGGTGTGGAGGGCTGAGGAAAAGAGAGACTGTGCGTCTAGGTCAAGCCAGCGCTTGCTGACGTTAGCGGCAGATCTCGTAAAGCCATCTTGAACTACGGCAGGAAAGCAAATACCGATGTTTCTATCGGAGCGATTAGTTAGTTGAGTGACAATTTCACCAACCACATCGGCGATTGCCTCTGGCTCTCCACCGCTGGGAGTTTCCATCTTTATGCGAGAAGAGAGCAATTCGCCACTCTTGGTGTCCACCAGTGCACCCTTGATGCCGGTTCCACCAATGTCGATGCCGATTGCTTTTCTCGCCATTAGGCCTCCGTCAAAATCTCGGGTCCATCCTCAGTGATGAGAATAGTGTGCTCAAACTGTGCAGTCAGGGATTTGTCGGCAGTGGTGACAGTCCAGCCGTCATCCCACAGTTCCCATTCGTGCGTGCCCAAGGTGATCATCGGCTCGATTGTGAAAACCATGCCCGGCTCAATCAGAGTGTTGTATTTGGGTTCGTCATAGTGGGGGATGATCAAGCCTGTATGGAAGCTCGTTCCAACCCCATGGCCTGTGAAGTCTCGAACAACACCGTAACCAAATCTCTTGGCGTAAGTCTCAATTGCCCTTCCAATTATGTTGACTTCTCTGCCAGGCAGTGCCGCATTTATGCCGCGGTGCATGGCCTCATGCGTGCGCTCAATCAGCAGAGTCACCTCTTCGGGCACATCTCCGACCGCCACTGTGCCATTGGTGTCACCATGCACACCATCAATGAATGCACTTATGTCGACGTTAACGATGTCGCCTTCATCAAGAACAGTTTCATCTGGAATCCCATGACAGATGACCTCATTCACTGAAGTGCATAAAGACTTTGGGAACCCCCTGTAGCCAAGCGTTGATGGATACGCGTTTTGCGACAGCAAAAACTCATGGCCAATACGGTCAAGTTCATCGGTAGTAATACCTGGCTTTGCTGAGTCCAATACAACCCGTAAGGCTTGCGCAGCAATCCGGCTTGCCTCTCTGATTTTCTCAATCGTTTCAAAGTCGTAGCGGTCGCCACCAACGTGGCTAGCAGGTGCTGGTCTACCGACATACTCAGGTCGAGCAATCGAAGCCGGTACATCGCGCATCGGACCGATCTTTCCCGGCCGAAGCTTGCGATTGGAATCTTTTGGCATCGGCCAAATTGTAATTGGCAGTAGGTTGATAGCTGTGCAAGAAAAGCGATTCTGGTTCAACACTCGCACCCGTCAGGTGGAGGAGGGCCCAAAGTCTTTAGGGCTGGATCGAATTGGTCCGTTCACATCTCGTGAAGAGGCTTTGCGTGCCGAAGAGATTGTCAAAGAAAGAGCACAAAAGATTATTGAAGAAGACGAAGAAGATTAGTTGAAGCTTTCCTGACTACTTGGAAAATTTCCCTTCTTCACATCTGTCGAGTAGGCCTTTGCAGCGCCAAGCAGACTCTCACGAAGAGAAAGATAGCTTCTAGAAAACGATGGCGACTTCTTTCCAAGACCGGCAAAATCCGTCCAAACTAGAATCTGAGCATCAGTTTCGTTGCCAGCGCCAATACCAATGGTTGGAATCTTTAGCTCTTGGCTGATGCGTTTTGCAAGTTTTGCTGGAACCATTTCCAAAACAATTGCGAATGCTCCCGCCTCCTCAATCGCCCTAGCTTCCTCAAAAACTCGATCAGCATCACTATCGCGACCTTGAACCTTGTAACCGGATAGTCCATGGACCGTTTGGGGAGTAAACCCAACGTGCCCCATAACTGGAATGCCGTTCTCAACTAGTTTTTTGATTTGATCTATCCGTTTGCCTTCGATCTTCACTCCGGACACTGAAGTCTGTTTCATAACTTGTAAAGCATTCTGCAGAGCCTGGTCAGCGCTTATTTCATAAGAACCAAAAGGCATATCAAATATGACCAATGCATTCTTAGCGGAGCGTGCTACCGCCCTGCCAAAGGGAATCATCTCTTCAAGGGTTACCGGAATGGTCGTGTCGTTAGCCAAAACAGTATTACTGGCGCTATCTCCGACCAGGATTAGTTCAATCCCTGCCTCGTCAAAGATTTCCGCAGTCTGCTGGTCATAGGAGGTGAGGCAGGCAAATTTCTTGCCCTGTTCTTTGTATTCACGCAATGTGCCGGTGCGGAT
>CAYXWU010000013.1:9841-18736 GCA_964468885.1 uncultured Aquiluna sp.
GCTTTGGTAATTGAACTTATTGGAATAACAGCTTTTCCAGCCCTTTCGTTATACCAGCGAGCAAGCCACCAGACATCTGTTTTGAAGATGTCTTTGATTGGTGCAAATCCACCAGCAGCGTCGCCATAAATTGTTGAATACCCAACCGCTATTTCTGACTTATTGCCGGTGCTGAGTAGAAGCCTGCCCTCTGAGTTTGAGATGCCCATTAGTGTGACCATGCGAAGTCGAGCTTGTAAATTCTCTTTTGCTAGATCGCTCAGTTGAAGAATTGACTCAAAACTTGAATGCGGTTTTTCAATTGAAATCTCTCTGAATTCACATCCAACTGAATTAGCCAGCTCGCGGGCATCGGTCAGGGAATGCTCGGAGGAATATCTGGAGGGGAGGGCAACACCTAAAACACTCTCGGCGCCGATAGCTTCAGCTGCGATAACACAACTGAGTGCGCTGTCTATTCCACCGGAAAGCCCGAGAACAATCTTCTTTTGGCCAGTCTTAGAGCAGTAATCCCTCAGACCAACAACTAGAGCTCGAAAGAGTACTTCCGGATCGTCATCCAAAACTTCAACTAGCTCGAGCGAGGTTGTGTGCATACCCTCATCAAAAGGAGAACGGAATATCTCTTGACCGTCTTTATCAATTAGGAAGCTATCGCCGTCGAATACCAGTTCGTCCTGCCCACCGGATAAGTTCGCGTAGGCAATTGCGAATCCGCGCTGAAAGTTGCGGGCTGCGAATCTTCTCTCCGAGCGCTTATTGCGGGTGTAGGGTGAACCGTTAGGCACTAGCAGTAAATTCACTCCCGCTTGCTTGAAGCGCTCTGATTGAGGAGAGCCGGAGTCCCAAATGTCTTCGCAAATCGCTACAGCAACTTTTTGACCATTTAAATCAAAAATCAATTCTTGATTGCCAGGAACGAAATTCCTCCAGTCATCGAAGACGTCGTAGGTAGGAAGTCGCTGTTTGTCGTAGCGCCCAATTACTTGACCGTTTCCAAATACAGTTGCCGAGTTATGTGCAATGGCAAAGGCTGACTGGCTTGAGTCTTTCGTCGAAGCTGCACTCACGTGACCAAGTACAATTGTGAGCCCTGGAAATCTCGTGGACTCCGCTACCAAGCTGTCTAATGCTTGCTGGGTTCTTTCAATTACGTCTGAGCGATAACTTAAATCACCCAGCGGATAACCGCATAAGGCAAGTTCTCCAAAAACAACCAGGTCAACTTTTCCATGGGCTTCTGCCAGCTGGCTGAGCACCTGCTCAGCATTGTGCTCAAAGTCGCCCACTACAGGGTTTATCTGACCAAAGCCAATACGGATTTCTTGCACAGCCACTAGCCTAGAGGGAGGTTCAGGAGGCCTAATGGACAAGCAGCAAGAGTTCGTATTGCGCACTATCGAAGAGCGCGGGGTCAAATTCATTCGGCTTTGGTTCACCGATGTGGCAGGAACGCTGAAGTCGGTAGCTGTTGCGCCAGCCGAGATTGAAGGTGCTTTTGCTGAAGGCATTGGATTCGATGGTTCAGCAATTGAAGGCCTGGCCAGAACCTCCGAAGCAGACATGCTGGCGATTCCAGATCCAAGTACTTTCCAGATTCTTCCTTGGCGCGGAACGGTAGATCCAGCTGCTCGCATGTTCTGCGATATTGCGACCCCAGATGGAAAGCCCGCTGCCGCTGATCCAAGAAATGTTCTCAAGCGAGCACTCGACAAGGCAGCTTCGCTTGGATTTAGCTTCTACGTTCACCCTGAAATCGAGTTTTACCTTCTGAAATCAACTGAACTGGGACCAGACGGATTGCCACAGCCTGTAGATAACGCAGGTTATTTTGACAACGTACCCGGTGGTACAGCCCACGACTTTAGAAGAAGAGCTGTCACGATGTTGGAACAGCTTGGCATTTCGGTTGAATTTAGCCACCATGAGGGTGGACCAGGGCAAAACGAAATTGACTTGCGCTACGCTGACGCTCTTTCAATGGCGGACAATGTGATGACTTTCAAGACTGTCATCAAGGAAGTTGCGATTGAACAAGGTGTTTATGCGACTTTCATGCCCAAGCCATTCACTAATCACCCTGGTAGCGGTATGCACACTCACTTCTCGCTGTTCCAAGGAGATAAAAACGCATTTTTCGACGCTGGTGCGCAGTACCACCTCTCTAACACTGCTCGCCAGTTCACAGCTGGAATTCTGCGCCATGCGCCAGAAATCACCCTGGTAACTAATCAGTTTGTGAATAGCTATAAGCGTCTTTGGGGCGGGGGAGAAGCACCAAGTTACGTAAGCTGGGGACACAACAACCGCAGTGCACTAATTCGAATTCCACTGCACAAACCAGAGAAGGCCCAAAGCACTCGAATTGAATACCGTGCGATGGATTCCGCTGCAAACCCTTATCTTGCCTATGCACTTCTGCTAGGCGCGGGCCTAAAGGGAATCGAAAATGGTTACGAACTACCTCCCGAAGCAGAGGACGATGTCTGGTCACTGACCGATATGGAGCGTCGCGCGCTTGGAAATGAATCACTTCCTCAGTCGCTGGATCATGCCATCAAGAAACTGGAGTCATCTGAATTGGCTGCCGAGGTTTTGGGTGAATCGGTATTTAGTTATGTACTGGCAAACAAACGAAACGAGTGGGCTGAATACCGCGCTCAGGTAACTCCGTTTGAGATTGAGCAAAACCTGCGAACTCTCTAGATGTCGCGCACCAATCCACTAAGCGAATTAGCCCGGCTGGGCTTTGAAGAGCTGTCAGAGAGCATCCCAAAGCTCGACAAGTTGGTGGAGCTTGTTGGTGATTGGGGACACAGTGCTCTAGACCCGCTAGCTAAGTCCGCATCACCGGATCGCGCACTCGATTCTCTTCTAAAGCTTGCAGAAGTGGATTCAAAATCAACAAAGCGGATCATTTCAAATCCTGATGCAGCATTGCGACTAATTCGAGTGCTGGGAGCATCGGATGCATTAGCGGAGTTTTTGCGGCGCCAGCCAAACGAGTTGGAGCTGTTTCTAGCGAAAGCTACGTTGCCCGTCGACAGCGATGTTAGTGCTAAGGATCGCTCAAGCCTTCGCACAAGTTACCGCTCCGTCCTGCTACGGATTGCCGATTTTGACCTATCTGCACCGGATCCGCTGGCTGCCTATGAGGACGTCGCGCGCGCTCTTTCGAACCTTACAGATTCTGCTCTTTCTGCCGCGCTAAAACTTGCCGCAAAAGAATTAGTTTCTGAGGGCCGGGTATCGCAGGAGCAAGTCGAGCAAAATCAACTTGCCATCATTGCAATGGGAAAAACTGGCGCGCAAGAACTCAATTACGTCTCAGATGTTGACGTCATATATGTAAGTGATGCAGAATCCCTGGACACTAGCACCAAACTGGCTACTCGTTTAGCGGCTTGTCTCTATGAGGCTGATGCTGAACCTGGGCTGTGGCAGGTCGATGCCAATTTGCGACCAGAGGGAAAAGCTGGTGCGCTGGTTCGAACGCTCGAAGCTCATCGGGCTTACTACGAGAAGTGGGCAGAGCCTTGGGAGTTTCAAGCCTTGCTCAAGGCAAGATTTGCAGCGGGAAATGCTGATCAGGGGGAGAACTACATCCACCAAATTAAGTCAATGATTTGGACCTATCCTCAGCGAAGTCGAATAGTTGAAAGCACTCGGCATCTTCGCAAGCGCGTACTTGAACAATTGACCAAAGAAGAAATTCAGCAAGACATCAAGTTGGGACGGGGAGGTCTCCGAGATGTTGAGTTCACTGCTCAGTTGATGCAGCTGGTGCACGGTGTAGGTGATGAGTCGCTCAGAGTGCCCAACACCTTGCAGGCACTTGACCAGTTGAGCACTGCGGGTCTATTAGCTCGGGAGGACCGGCAAACTCTTAGAAACAGTTACCAACTGATGCGCGTAGTTGAACATCGCATACAGATGATTCGACTGCGAAGAACTCACCTGATTCCAACTGACCGTTCAGAACTTCGAAGGATCGCTAGAGGACTCAACATTGCATGGTCAGCTGAGGACTTAGAAAGTCGCCTCGAAGAGGTTAGAGGAACTACGGCCTCACTTCATGACTCCGTTTTTTATCGACCACTTTTGGCCGCAACCGCAAGTTTGTCTGCCGGGGAAGTTCAACTAAGCGACGAAGCAATCAACAGTCGCCTAAAGGCACTTGGCTTCAGCGACCCAGCGGGCGCAGTTAGACATATTTCAGCTCTGACGAGTGGGGTTTCTAGGCGAGCAACTATTCAGAAGACTCTTTTGCCTGTTCTAATTCGCTGGATGGCAGAGGGAATTGACCCTGATCGGGCACTAATTAGTTTCCGCAGACTAAGTGAGTCACTTGGTGAAACACACTGGTTCCTGAAAATGCTTCGCGACTCCTCTGGTGCTGCGGAGCGGCTAATGAGAGTTCTTTCTTCTTCGAGCTTTATTGCCAGGCTTCTAGAACACATTCCTGATTCATCGGCATGGTTTGGAGACCCTTCATCACTTCAGCCAACAGTTTCAGAGAAATTGGTGCTGGAAATGCGATCAATTATTGACCGCGAGGACGTTGAGACTGCTGCAGAGCTAATTCGCCAAATTCGGCGCAGGGAAGTGCTTCGTCTAGCGATTGGTGCTGTCTTGGGTGAGCTGGCAATGAGCGAAGTTTCTAAAGGTCTTACGGAACTAGTTGATAGTTATCTAACCTGCATGCTTGAGCTGGCAAAGAGTCAAACGGGTGCGGAAATTGATTTTGGAATAGTTGCAATGGGCAGATGGGGAGGAGGCGAATTAGGATTCGGGTCCGATGCTGATGCCATGCTGGTTTACCTGTCAGAGAGCGAGGGCGCGCAGTCGCTGGCTGAAAAAATTGCTTCGCAATTAATGCAGCTAAGTAAAGATGCTCTGCTTGAGTTTGAACTTGACCTTGATTTGCGACCCGAAGGTAAAAATGGCCCGAGGATCCGATCTTTAGCTAGCTACCATGCCTACTACGAGAAATGGGCCGACACCTGGGAATTCCAAGCATTACTCAGAGCGAGGATTATCACGGGTAGCGAAGCCCTCCAATCAAGCTTCACCTTGCTCATAGATGCACATCGCTATCCCGATCAACTGGATGACAAAAAATTAAGTGAAATTCGCCGGATTAAGGCACGAGTTGAGGGCGAGCGACTGCCACTCGGTGCGGATCCCACTCGCCACCTAAAGCTCGGGCGTGGTTCCATCAGCGATGTTGAATGGCTAGTTCAGCTCTTCCAACTTCGTTATGCAGGATTACATCCGCAACTTCGATCGCTTGGGACCCTGGAGACACTGGATCAGCTGGTAGAACTCAAACTTCTATCTGTCCAGCAAGCTGAACAGCTTCGAAGTGGCTGGCTGATTTCTGCGAGGGCTAGGAGTGCACTTGTATTGGCCGTTGACAAGCTGGTTGACATCTTGCCAACCGATCGTCGTCAACTTGAAGCAACTGCTCGCATACTGGAATACACACCAGGCTCAGCCTCAAAGTTGGAAGAGGATTATCTGGCATCAACCAGAAGAGCCAGAAAAGTCTTTGAAGAGCTCTTTTAAGTGAAAATGGGGCGGCCAAAGCCGCCCCATCGCACTATGAATTAGACGCCGTAGTAGAGCTCGAACTCGTAAGGGTGAGGACGCTGCGCCATTGGCTTTATTTCCTTCTCCCGCTTGTAGTCGATCCAGGTTTCAATTAGGTCCTCGGTGAAGACATTGCCCTGCATCAGGTAGTCGTTGTCCTGCTCTAGGCTCTGCAGGACAGCTTCGAGCGATCCCGGTACCTGAGGAATGTTCTTTGCTTCCTCTGGTGGGAGCTCGTATAGGTCCTTATCAACTGGAGCGTGTGGTTCGATTCGGTTCTTTACACCGTCTAGACCTGCCATCAGCATCGCTGCAAATGCAAGGTAGGGGTTTCCGGAACTGTCTGGAGCCCTGAACTCAATACGCTTTGCTTTTGGATTGGATCCAGTCATCGGGATTCGAATTGCAGCTGAGCGGTTACCAGCCGAGTAAACCAGGTTCACTGGCGCTTCAAAACCAGGCACTAGGCGGTGGTAAGAGTTGATGGATGGGTTTGTGAATGCAAGCAAGCTCGGTGCGTGCTTTAGAAGTCCACCGATGTACCAGCGAGCGATGTCACTGAGGCCTCCGTAACCAGTCTCGTCGTAGAACAGTGGCTTGCCGTCTTTCCAGAGCGACTGGTGAACGTGCATTCCGGAACCGTTGTCGCCAAATAGTGGCTTTGGCATAAAGGTTGCCGTCTTACCAAACTGGTGAGAAACATTCTTGACGATGTATTTGAACTTCAAAATGTCATCGGCGCTCTTGACCAGTGTGTCAAAGCGGTAGTTGATCTCACACTGACCGGCAGTACCCACCTCGTGGTGTGAACGCTCAACGTTGAGACCAGCTGCTTCGAGCTCCAACACAATTGCATCACGGATGTCAGCGAGGTGGTCAACCGGTGGAACAGGGAAGTACCCGCCCTTGAATGGAGTCTTGTTACCAAGGTTTCCGCCCTCTTCAACACGTGCAGAGTTCCAAGTTCCTTCAATTGAGTCAACGAGGTGGAAAGCGGTGTTGGACTTTACTTCATAGCGAACCTCATCGAAGATGAAGAATTCGGCCTCTGGCGCAAAGAATGCAGTGTCGGCGATGCCGGTGGACTGCAGATAACGCTCGGCTTTGTGAGCAACCTGACGAGGGTCGCGGTGGTAGAGCTCACCATTGCGAGGGTTATAAATGTCGAAATTAATGATCAGAGTCTTCTCAACGCGGAATGGGTCAATCCAAGCAGTTGAGACATCTGGAATTAGCTGCATGTCACTTTCGTGGATGGATGCGAATCCACGAATTGATGATGCATCAAACAGCTGACCATCAGCGAAGAAGTCTTCGTTGATTTGAGATACAGGAAGATTAAAGTGCTGCTGGACTCCCGGTAGGTCGGTGAAACGAACATCAACGAACTTCACATCGTGTTCCTTGATGTACTTGAGTACTTCGGATGCGTTTTTAAACATAGGTTTCTCTCTCTTCGGTGGCCTAGATCCCGGAGGGAACGAGGAAAAACCTAGCGGGGAATTGTTTCAGGAATGTTAACCCTTGCGCTTAGGTGGTCTGACCTTCATCGGGTCAATGCCCTTGGGGATGGGGATAGAAAGCCCGCCCAGTGACTCCAGTCGGTTGGCAACCGCGGTCACTTCGGCCCGGCGAAGGCTCTTTTTGAGCTTGTAAATGGTTTTCAAGAGGTTGTAAAGGCGAACTCCTGAATCATCCAGAGTCACCTTAACTTGATGGATTGTTACCCCGGGCGCAATTCTCTGAACCTTGCGGGCTTCATCCTGCAGCATTTGGGAAACCCTTACTGATTCACCCTCTCCAATCAAGACAACCCCAGGACGCCCAATCATTCGATATACGGCCTCCCGAGTCTTTGGACTAATCGCGATCGGAGTTGGGTTTGCTCGCCAAGAGCGACGGATTTGTGAATTCAATACTGCCGACACCGCACCTGGCTGACCTTCAATTTGCTTGTACGCACTGCGCTCGGCGCGCTTGGACATGATTATCATGGCAACCAAGATTCCGCTGGTCACTCCAGAGATGGTCCAGAGCGTGAAGGACCAAGGTTCTCCGCCGAAGACGAAGTAGCCCATCACCAGTCCTACTGCTACTGCCAACAAGAAACCAAGTAGGGATACCCAAACACTGGAGGGATCGTTTTTAGCGGTTATTTTGTAAACCTGCCAAAGCTGCTTCAGCCTGCCAGGTTGCTTCTCTTTCTTAGCCACGCGCCTAGTTTAGTTAGGCAATTGCACTGGCTTGAGCGAATTCGACCTTCTCGGCCAAGTGGCGAAGGTTCTCTGGGATTGGGCGACCCTTCGCAATCATGCTGGTTGCCCATAATCTGCCTGCTCGGTAGCTCGAGCGAACCAGTGGTCCTGCTAGAACCCCCAAAAAGCCAATGCCTTCGGCAATCTTTGCGAGCTCAACGAATTCCTGTGGCTTTACCCAGCGCTCGACGGGGTGGTGCCTTGGGCTGGGGCGCAGGTACTGCGTAATTGTCACGATGTCTGTTCCAGCATTGTGGAGATCTTGTAAGGCAGTCACTACTTCGTCAATCTCTTCACCCATGCCAAGAATGAGATTCGACTTAGTTACAAGCCCATAGTTTCTAGCTTGAGTGATGACATCCATTGAGCGGTTGTAATCAAAAGCCGGACGGATTCGCTTAAAAATTCTCGGAACTGTTTCAACGTTGTGCGCAAAAACTTCTGGGAGTGCATCAAAGACTTGACCAAGATGTTTTGGATTGCCTGAAAAATCTGGCACCAGGATCTCGACACCAGTGCCAGGGGACTGCTGGTGAATTTGTCTGATGGTTTCGGCATATAGCCAGGCACCCTCATCAGGTAAGTCGTCTCTAGCAACACCTGTCACGGTCGCATAGCGAAGTTGCATCTTTGCTACCGACTCGCCAACTCTTCTTGGTTCATCTGCATCAAAGGCAGCCGGTCGACCTGTGTCAATTTGACAGAAGTCACACCTTCTAGTGCACTGCGAGCCACCAATCAGGAATGTCGCTTCGCGGTCTTCCCAGCACTCAAAAATGTTTGGGCAACCTGCCTCTTGGCAAACTGTATGAAGTTCCTGATCTTTGACCAAAGTATGCAGCTGTTTATATTCAGGACCCATTTTGGCGGTAGTGCGGATCCACTCCGGCTTTCGCTCGATCGGAACAGAGCTATTGCGCACTTCTAGACGAAGTAGCTTGCGCTCTGGCTTAGCCTCTGGCATTTGGTATTTCTCCCATTTTCTGCTCAATTAGGCTAGCTGCATCGAGCGGAGTTATCTCCCTAGATGCTAGAACACTTAGGGTGG
>CAYXWU010000014.1:0-6944 GCA_964468885.1 uncultured Aquiluna sp.
ACTTGTTCTTCCGGTGGCATTAGTGCCTCGATTGATCCGAGATTCACATAAACCATGTAGGGCTTGGTTCCTTGCTGAATCTGTCCAGAGACAATGTCGCCTTCTTTGCCCTTGAATTCACCAAGAATTCCTTCGTCGGAAAGCTCACGCATGCGCTGGGCGATGACTTGCTTTGCGGCATAGGCAGCAACTCGCCCGAATCCTTCCGGTGTTACTTCCCTCTCCCCCACCTTCTCACCATTCTCATCTAGAACTGGCGCATAGATACTGACATGACCAGTCTTTCGATCCAATTCAGCGCGAGGGCCTCTAGTTTGATCGGAAATGTGTTTGTAGTAAGCAGCTAAAATTGCTTGTTCGATGATGACAACTAGTTCATCAAATGGAATCTCTTTTTCGCGCTCCAGCAGACGAAGGACATTTAGATCGATATCCATGCCTGCCTCTATTTCATTTTCTGCGCGTAATTTCCGCTAGAGCAGATTCTAGCTTTAGATTCCGTCTAGCGCCGCTGGCTCTTTCCCAAAGCTCGACCTCGCCCTGCTCAATTCCCCTGCCACAGACGATTACCCACGGCATGCCAAGTAGTTCAGCGTCAGCGAACTTGACGCCAGGTGAGGCTTTTCTGTCATCCAGGATTACGCTTAGGCCTTGCGCTTCAGCATCTGCCGCTAGTTGTTCGGCTGCTTCGAAAATGCTCTCTTCTTTGCCAGCTGCGACGATGTGTAACTGAGCTGGGGCGACTGACTCTGGCCAGATCAGTCCCTTGTCGTCATGCGACTGTTCGGCAATCACTGCCACCAATCTCGTAACACCGATGCCATAGCTCCCCATGGTCACAGTCACTAACTTGCCGTTTTCATCCAGCACCTTGAGATCAAGAGCCTCCGCGTATTTTCTTCCCAACTGGAAAACGTGTCCAATCTCAATACCGCGAGCAAGCTCTAGCGGGCCTGATCCATCTGGTGCTGGGTCACCCGCTCTAATTTCAGCTATGTCCGCAATTCCATCTGCTGCAAAATCGCGGCCGTAGGTTAGGTGCCAAACATGTTTTTCATTCTCATTCGCACCGGTAATCCAAGCGCTTCCTTTGGCCACCCTCGGATCAACAAAGTAAGGAAGCTTGCTTTCAGCTTTTTCTCCCAAGAATTGTTTGCCAGATTTAGTGGGTCCAATGTAGCCCTTGACTAGTTGCGGGTGGTTTGCAAAGTCTGCTTCAGTGGCTTGCTCCACTTCCTCTGGCGCAAACCATGCTTCTGCGCGCTTATTATCAACTTCACGATCTCCAGGAATTCCAACTACCACTAGTCTTCGCTTGCCTTCTGGTGAAGTTAGTGCCAGGACCACATTCTTTAGTGTGTCTGCAGCACTCCATGGCTCACCACTGCGTGGATAGTTGGTATTGGAGAAGTTGACCAAAGTTTGAATTGTTGGCGTATTTGGAGATGGGTGCACTTCAGCCGCAGGATTGGCAGAGCCATCAACATCTGCTGATGCTGCAAATTTGACCGCTTCAACGTTGGCTGCGAAGCCGCCTGGAGATCTGACAAAGGTGTCCTCGCCGATATCAGCGGGACAAAGGAATTCTTCCGACTTGGATCCTCCCATTGCTCCGGCATCCGCCTTTACAATCACGTAGTCCAGACCTAGTCGCTTAAAAATCCGCTCATAAGCATCTCGCTGTGCTTGATAGCTGGTTGCGAGTCCTGCATCATCAACATCAAAACTGTAAGCGTCCTTCATCACAAACTCGCGACCGCGAAGTAGGCCCGCTCTAGGTCTAGCCTCATCCCGATATTTGATTTGAATTTGATAAATCGAAAGTGGCAGATCCTTATAAGAGGAGTAAAGGTCCTTCACCAGTAGCGTGAAGACCTCTTCGTGGGTAGGTGCGAGTAAGTAGTCCGCTTCCTTGCGATCCTTCAACCGAAAAATATTGTCGCCATACTCTTCCCAGCGACCGGTTGCCTCGTATGGTTCTTTTGGCAGTAGAGCTGGGAAATGAACTTCTTGAGAACCAGCAGCCGCCATCTCCTCGCGCACGATTTGTTCGATGCGATTCTTAACAAGTAGGCCAAGTGGCAACCAGGCAAAAATTCCTGGGCCATTTCTTCTTATGTAGCCAGCACGCACCAATAACTTGTGGCTGTCAACCTCTGCGTCAGCAGGGTCCTCGCGCAGCGTTCTAAGGAAAAGAGTGCTCAGGCGTATAGGCATGGGCACAATGTTAGCTAGTTACCGACAGTTACCTGTGCTGTACCGGCCTCTGAGGGCGGCATTTCTGCGGCAATTCGGTTAGCTTCCTCGATCAAAGTCTTTACTATTTCGCTCTCAGGGACTGTCTTGATGACTTCTCCCTTCACGAAAATCTGACCCTTGCCATTGCCGGAGGCGACACCAAGATCGGCCTCGCGTGCTTCACCAGGGCCGTTAACAACGCATCCCATTACCGCAACGCGAATCGGGACAGTCAGGTGTTGTAGCCCTTCCGTCACCTGGTTAGCCAGGGTGTAGACATCAACCTGTGCCCTGCCACAGCTTGGGCAAGAAACAATTTCCAACTTTCGAGGACGAAGATTCAAGCTCTCCAAAATCTGTGACCCGACCTTGACCTCTTCGACCGGTGGCGCAGAGAGTGAAACTCGAATCGTGTCGCCAATGCCCTTGCTTAGGAGTGCGCCAAACGCAACAGAAGACTTGATTGTTCCCTGGAAAGCAGGGCCGGCCTCGGTAACACCCAGGTGCAGTGGCCAATCTCCTCGCTCCGAAAGCATTTCGTAAGCGCGCACCATCACAACTGGATCGTTGTGCTTTACAGAAATCTTGAAGTCATGGAAATCGTGCTCTTCAAATAGCGATGCTTCCCAAACCGCTGATTCAACCAATGCTTCTGCGGTTGCCTTACCATATTTTTCTAACAGCCTTGGATCTAGTGATCCTGCATTCACGCCGATTCTAAGAGAAACACCTGCATCCTTGGCAGCTTTTGCGATGTCCTTGACCTGGTCATCAAATTTTCTGATGTTGCCAGGGTTAACTCGCACCCCGCCGCAACCTGCCTCAATCGCCTGAAAGACATATTTAGGTTGGAAATGGATATCTGCCACTACTGGAATCTGGCTGCGCTTAGCGATGATTCTCAGTACGTCGGCATCATCTTGGGAAGGAACCGCCACTCGAACAATGTCGCAACCACTGGCAGTGAGTTCAGCAATCTGTTGCAGTGTCGCATTGATGTCTGTGGTTGGTGTGGTTGTCATCGACTGCACAGAAATTGGTGCATCACCACCAACTGCAACTTTTCCAACCATAATCTGCCGAGTCTTTCGACGAGGAGCAAGAGTTGGAGGTGGAGACTTTGGTAAGCCGAGGTTTACTGCCGGCACGAATTTCCCTTCATTACTGCTACCGATTTAACCACCTGGCAGCTCAAAAACTTCCTACCCCAGCGTTATCGGGTTCACCAAATCCGCCAAAATCAGCAAAAGTCCCGTGAAAATCAGAACTAACCAGACAAAGTAGGCCAGAGGAAGCGCTCGAGCGGTGTCAATAGGTCCTGGGTCTTCGCCCCTAACGGCCCGAACAATTCTTCGCTTTGCTCCCTCGTAAATTGCTCCAACCACATGACCGCCATCTAGCGGTAGAAGCGGAACCAGATTGAAAACAAAGAGAACCAGATTCAAAGATCCCAACAAAAGAAGAAGAGATGCCAGTTTTGCATCTAATCCGATATCTGCTGCCGTGAGTTCACCGGCCAACTGCCCCACTCCAACAATTGACACTGCTCCGTTTGGATCTCTCTCGGCAAGCCCAAGCGTGGCCAGCGTAACCTGATAAACCTGCTGCGGTAACTCGACAATGAAGCCAGCCATAGAAACCATCGAGGCACCGGCGAAGTTCAATGATTCAGAAATTGGCAGTGGCTTGGTTACTCCTTGCAAACGAATACCGAGTACAGGCGTCAATTGAGTAATGGGGTTGCCTTGCTCATCAAGTTGCAAATTTCCAAAGGAATCGTAAACAGCACGCTCCATGAAAACAGGCTCAATGGTGAGCTGCTTCTCAGAGCCTTCTCGCAAGACAGTCAACTGACTGCTAGAAGAATTACCCAGGAGTTTCGTTACTTCCGCCCAGCTGTTGACGCTTTGGCCGTCAACTGCAATTACTTCATCTCCAGCAAGCAATCCAGCAGAACTGGCTGGGGTCGGTGGAACACCTGCTTCGCAATTTCCACGCGCATCGATCTCAAGACACTGGTAGACCTCGTCGACCTTGAGTGAATTTTGGAGTGTCCCGATACCGGAGAGTGAAACCATAATTAGCAAAACCCCAAGCAAGAGATTCATCACTGGCCCACCCAGCATGATGGTCATCTTTTTTGGAGCGGTTAGCTGGTAGAACTTTCGCTGTTCTTCAGTGTGCTCCTGTGCGGCAATCTCTTTTCGCGCGTCGTTGATCCAATTAGCAAATAAACCTCGGTACTGCTTTTTGACGGGTGGGTACATTCCACTCATCAAGATGTAGCCACCAAGTGGAAAAGCTTTGATGCCGAATTCGGTTTCGCCCCTGAAACGGGAAAACAACGTTGGACCGAAACCGACCATGAATTGTCTTACCTGGACACCGAACCGCTTAGCGGGTAGGTAATGACCTAGTTCATGAAGTGCAACCGATAGCCCAATTCCAACCAGGAACAGCAAAATTCCCAGGATGTATAAAAGCGCGTCCAGCACCCCTCTAGGCTACCCGCCCGAGCCTGCAAGCTTGCTAGGAGTTAGGCATGGCTGTATCGAAAGACTAAAGCGAGAATCTAGACTGATGACATGAGCCTTGAACAAAAAAGACAAATCGTAACCGCTATCCCTGGTCCTAAGTCGCTTGCACTGCAGCAGCGCAGATCTGAAGTTATCTCGGCCGGCGTGGGAACCATGTTGGCGGCCTTCATCGATGAGGCACACGGTGCGATACTGAAAGATGTTGATGGTAATCAATTCATTGACTTTGGCTCTGGAATCGGTGTTGTGACTATCGGTCACACCAACCCCGGCGTGGTTGAAGCTGTTTCAAAGCAGGTCAGCAAACTTACCCACACCCTATTTACTGTTACCCCATACGAGCCATACGTTCGAGCAGGCGAGATACTTACATCGCACGCTCCTGGTAACTTCAAAAAGAAGGCAGCTTTTTTCAATTCTGGTGCAGAAGCAGTCGAAAACGCAGTAAAGATTGCCCGCAAGGCAACTGGTCGCACTGAGATAGCAGTGTTTGATCACGCCTATCACGGCAGAACTAACCTGACCATGTCGATGAATTTCAAAGTGCACCCTTACGGCACTGGTTTTGGGCCACTTGCTGGCAGTGTGCACCACGCACCAATGAGCTATCCATTCCGCGACCCAGCTGAGATGACTGGGCCAGAAGCGGCTAGTAGAGCAATCACTTACCTGGAAAAGCGCGTTGGTGCCGCACAAATTGCCGCTTTATTTATTGAGCCAGTTCAGGGTGAAGGTGGCTTTGTTGTTCCAGCGCCAGGTTTCCTCAAAACTCTCCAAGACTGGACTCGCGCTAACGGCATTGTGCTGGTCGCCGATGAAGTTCAGTCCGGCATGGCAAGAACTGGAAAATGGTTTGCCAGTGAGTGGGAAGAAGGATTTGAGCCTGACCTAATCACGGTTGCCAAGGGTATTGCCGGTGGTATGCCGCTTTCAGGTGTGGTTGGTCGAGCAGAAATCATGGACGCAGCTCACGCTGGTGGTCTAGGTGGAACATTCGGTGGTTCACCAACTGCAGTGGCTGCTGGTGTTGCAGTTATGGAGCAGTACGAAAGCGGAAACTGGTTCAATCGTGCACTAGAAATTGGAGAAATCATTTCTGGCCGACTAAACGCGATGAAAAACAACTACCCAGTAATCGGTGATGTCCGTGGTCGCGGTGCTATGCAAGCAATTGAATTAGTTGAGCCAGGAACCAAGAATCCAAACCCAGCTGCCACAGAAGCGCTGCTAAAGCACTGCCACCAAAACGGTGTATTGGTGCTGAATGCTGGAACTTACAACAATGTTTTGAGATTCCTTCCTCCCCTTGCAATTACTGATGAGTTGATACACGATGCCCTCGACGTATTAGCTGCCGGTTTGGCAAAGCTATAAAAATCATTTAGGGTGGGAGTGAGCCCGAAAAACGGGCTCTTGTTGGTTTATCAAGGATCAAAGGTGATTCATGTCTTCCGCGTACGCAGATCGCGAAAAACTCAAAGATTTAATGCGACTGGAGAACAATCGATTTATCTCGACCCACCCTCGCTCTAGAGAAGCGTTCGAAAGAGCCAAAACCGGTCTAGTTGGCGGTGTGCCAATGATATGGATGACCAAGTGGCCTGGTCCTTTTCCCCTGTATGTGAGCAAGGCCAAGGGCTCTCGGTTCACGGACCTAGACGGCATGGAGTACTCGGACTTCTGCCTCGGTGACACCGGCTCTATGTGCGGCCACGCACCCGATGCGACAGTTCGGGCAGTTCAGAAACAATCCGCCAGGGGCTTCACCTTCATGCTCCCAACCGAAGACGCCCGAATTAACGGCGAAATTCTCGCAGAGCGATTTGGTGTCCCTAAGTGGCAATTCACTCTGAGTGCCACAGATGCCAACCGTCATTTGCTGCGCTATTCCAGACACGTTACTGGCCGACCAAAAATTGCTGTCCATGATTACTGCTATCACGGAACAGTCGATGAGACTTTTGCCGTCATGGACGACGAGGGCAACACTGTTCCCCGCCGAGACAATGTTGGAATGCCTGTTGAATTGGATAAGACAACTGTCGTTATTCCATACAACGATCTAAAGGCAGCTGAAAAAGCGTTTGCTACCGGTGAAGTTGCTGCAATGCTGATGGAGCCTGCTCTCACCAACATTGGAATCGTGCTGCCAAAGCCTGGATATCTGCA
>CAYXWU010000014.1:7044-18358 GCA_964468885.1 uncultured Aquiluna sp.
GAATACAGCTTCCGCTCTACTCCCCCACTGACTGGAAGAGAGGCTGCTGACGACGATGACTTTGAGTTGCAGCAGTACCTGCAACTGCACGCCATCAATCGTGGAGTACTAATGACCCCGTTTCACAACATGGCACTAATGAGTCCAGAAACATCAGAGCGTGATCTAAAGCGTCACGACAAGCACTTTAGAGAAGCTGTCCACTCACTTTTTGGCTAGTTTGCGCTGCTTGATTGATGAGCGCACCTGCACGGTCACCACAATTGCAATTGCGACGATGAAGACCATTGAACCAATCACATTTGCCTCTGCAGGAATGCCTCTTGCAGCGGCGGTGTAGACAAACTTCGGGAATGTATCAATCGAACCAGAATTGAACTGAGTGATGATGAAGTCATCAAAACTTAGTGCGAATGCCAACATAGCTGCTGCCAAAATTCCAGGCAGCAAGAGCGGGAAAGTGATCTTCATGAAGACCTGGGTTGGATTGGCGTAGAGGTCTCTACCCGCCTCTTCCAGGGCTGGATCAAGCGTTGCCACACGCGCCTTGACTGTTACAACCACAAAGCTCAATGTAAACATTGTGTGCGCAATTATTACGGTGAGCATGCCCTTTGGCCAGCCGAAGTCAAGGAACTGCGCTGCCAGACCAGCGCCCATAACTACTTCTGGAGTTGCAAGTGGAAGGAACAGCAATAAATTGGTAGCGGAACGGAACTTGAACTTATAGCGAACTAGCGCAATAGCGATCATAGTTCCCAGCACGGTAGCAATTAGCGTCGCTGAAACTGCAATGATTAACGAATTCGCAAAGGCATCACAGACTTCCTGTTGACTACAGACATTTAGCCAGTTGTCCAAGGTGAAGCCTCGCCAAATTATGTTTGACTTGATTGAATCATTGAACGAGAAGACGAAAGTGTAAGCAATTGGAATGCCTAGGAAAAGGAAGGTGAGAAAAACATAAGTTGGTAACAGGTACTTGCCCAGTGAAAACTTCATAGCAGGTCATCCGTTCCACTGCGTCGAACGTAAGCCGACACCAGTATCACAATTGCTGCCATCAGCATCACCGAAAGAGCAGAGGCTGTGGGGTAATCCTGAATCCTAAGGAAGTTGGCCTCCACCACGTTCCCAATCATTGCCGTATCCGGACCGCCCAAGAAATCTCGGCTGGCAACCACATAGTCACCACTAATTGGAATAAAGGTGAGAAGCGTTCCGGAAATGACGCCTGGTAGGGAAAGTGGGAAGGTGATCTTCCTGAAGGTCGTAAATGGGTTGGCGTAAAGGTCACCACTTGCTTCAAGTAGTCGAATGTCAAGTCGATCTAGGTTCGAAAAGATTGGCAGGGTCATAAATGGTATGAAGTTATAAACAAGTCCAAAAATGACCGCAAAGTCCGTGCCGATGATATAACTGTCGGCACCAAAGATTCCAAATGACTTTAGGGTGTTCACAATCCATGAGTCATTTGAAAAAATCTGCTTCCAGGCAAATGTTCTTAGAAGCATTGAAATAAAGAATGGGGCGATTACCAGGGTAAGAAGTAAGCCTTTTAGTAAAGGTTTGTTCCTTGCCTTGACGGCAATGAAGTACGCAATTGGGTAGCTAATTAACAGGGCGATAACGGTGGCAACTAGCGCAAAACTAAAGGATCTAATTATTTGCGGTAGGTACTGCTCAACTGCATAGAGGTAATTACCAATTTCTGCGCCGTAGTCATATCTTCCAATGTCTCCGGTTGCACTCGGCACCTTCAGCGAAGTGATAACTAATGACACTAAAGGCGTTAGGAAGAAGAGCCCTAGGTAGGCAATACCTGGCAAAAGCAGCAACAGGGCAACTCGACCAGCTTTCTTTGGAGCCTGTTGCTTGGCAGGCGATGTAGTTCCACCCAGTGCAACAAAAGCCATTAGATGTCTTCCATGCCAGTGGGCAGATCGGCCAGCCCAAAACTGTGCTCAACCTGCCAGCTAACCCAAACCTGTGCTCCGAGTTCAACTACCGGGGACTTACCGACGTTTTGAGCAAAGACAATGACATCTCCAATTTCAGGGATTTCAATCAGGTATTGATTCGAAACACCAGTGAACCGAATGTCAGAAATCTCTCCAGGTCCCAAGACATTTGTGGTCGAGTTTGCCTCCGGCTTCGTGGAGTGGAATTGAGTCTTTTCAGGACGAACACCAATTGCAATCTTTCCAGTTGTCTTTTCAGATCTGGAAATCGGCGCTGCTATCTTGTTGCCTCTGAAGTTAATCGAAACCGACTCAGAATTAGTTTCAGCAACTTCACCGACAAAAATGTTGGATTGACCGAGGAACTTAGCCACGAAGGCAGTCTTAGGACGATCGTAGAGCTTCTCTGGTGCACCCATTTGCTCGATCTGACCCTTGTTCATCACAGCCACAATGTCCGCCATGTCCATTGCTTCTTCCTGGTCGTGAGTGACGTGCAAGAAGGTAAGTCCAATGTCCATCTGGATGTACTTGAGTTCAATCTGCATCTGCCTGCGAAGCTTTAGGTCCAAGGCTCCAAGCGGCTCATCTAGCAGAAGCAGCGCTGGGCGATTTACCAATGCGCGAGCAAGCGCCACACGTTGCTGTTGGCCACCAGATAGCTGTGCTGGGCGGCGTTCAGCCATGTGGCCAAGTTCCACCATGTCTAGCGCTGCTTGCGCTTTCACGATCGGATCAGACACTTTTCGCTGACGAAGACCGAAAGCAACGTTTTCAATCACGCTCATGTGAGGGAAAAGAGCGTAGTTCTGGAAAACTGTATTTACTGGACGCTCATGTGGTTTGAGATCAATCACATCTGTGCCACCGATCAGAATCTGACCACTAGTTGGAGTTTCTAATCCAGCAATCATTCTTAGGGTGGTGGTCTTACCACAACCCGAAGGTCCCAGCAGGGCGAAGAACTGCCCTGCTGGAACTTTCAAATCAAGATTTTCAACCGCAACAAAGCCAGGGAACTCTTTTCGGAGTCCAACTAACTCGAGGTCTTTTCCCCCGGCTCCGAAGTCGACTGACACTAGGCGCCAAGCAGCAGGTTCTGCCAAGCAGAAGAAAAGCGCTGCTCCTCTTGTCCAGAAAGTGCGCGGAACGCCTTGCTCTTAGCAAGAGTCTCTGCATTTGGGAAAATCAGCTGGCTCTCGGCAAGCTCGGGGTCGATGGCTGCAGCGGCATCCTGGGCTCCAACCACTGGCGTGATGTAGTTCACCCATAGAGCTAGCTCAGCAGCATTTACTGGGTCGTAATAGTAGTTGATCAGCTTCTCAACGTTCTTCTTGTGAGTAGCTCCCATTGGAGTCACAAACCAGTCTGCCCAGAGAGTCACACCGGAGTCAGGGAAAACGAAGCCGTATGGCTCTGGATTTTCCTCTGTACCCTGCTCGTAATTGATAACGGTAATGTCACCGCTCCAAGCAGTTGCAGCAATGATGTTTCCGGTGGCCAAATCGTCAAGGTAACTGTTACCGCGAACGTTGTAAATCTGACCCGAATCAATCTGCTGCTTGATGGCTTCGATTGCTGCCATAAATGCATCTTCTGTGAGGCTGTCAGCCGAGGTGATGTCAATGCCCTGGCTCATCAAGACAAGTCCAACGCTGTCGCGCATCTCAGATAACAATCCGACGCGACCCTTCAGTTCTGCAGCCCAGAGGTCTGCCATTGAACCAGGTGCGTCCTTGCCGGTTGCGTCTTTATATGCCTGCTTGTTGTAACCAATTCCTGCAAAACCAGCCTGCCAAGGAATGATGTAGGTGCGGTCTGGATCTTCTGGTGCTCCCAGGTAAGAAGGTGCAATGTTTGCAACCTTGTTTGGCATGTTGGCATCGTCGTACTGCTGGATGTAACCCAGGTTCTTTAGTCGCTGTGCCATCCAACCGGTAGGACAGGCAACGTCAGCACCAATGTCTTGACCAAGCTCAAGCTGGTCTTTGACCTTGGCGTACCAGGTGTCGTTGTCATCAATTTCAATTTTGTAGTCAACTGCAATTCCAGACTGAGCTTCGAATCGCTCAAGGGTTGGATAGTTACCGTTGTCATCCTCGTCCATGTAGGCGGGCCAGTTGTGCCAGACCAATACTGGTTCTGAATCAGAGACGTCAGTGGCAGGTGTTAGTGCAGTGTCCGCTGGCGCACATGACGCAAGCGTGATTGCAGCAGCTGTTCCACCGACACCAGCGAGCGCCGCACGACGCGAAATCTGGGTCTTACGAGCTAAGTCAATTAGCTCTCTGAGCATTGGGTCGTTTGGTAGCTCTCGCTTCTTCATTCTCTCTCCTATTTATCAGGGCACGAAGTAAGGGAAAGTTTCGCACACATTCCCGCCTCAGAGCCGCCTTGAAACCGAATTTTTACCTTTAGTCTCCGATGTAGTGCATCACGTGCTTGATGCGGGTGTAATCGTCAAAGCCGTAGGCCGACAGGTCCTTGCCATAGCCGGAGTGCTTGAAGCCTCCGTGAGGCATTTCGGCAGCTAGCGGGATGTGGGTGTTGATCCAAACCGCTCCGAAGTCAAGGTGCTTGGCAAAGCGCATAGCTCTGGTGTGGTTGTTAGTCCAGACGGAAGACGCCAGTCCATACTTCACATCATTTGCCCAGGTCAGTGCCTGCTCGTCGCCACTAAAGCGCTGCACAGTAAGCACTGGGCCAAAGATTTCATCCTGAATGTGCTCATCGGTTTGCTTTAGACCTGAAATGACGGTTGGCTCAAGGAAATAACCCTTACCGGAAATCTGGTTACCACCAGTTTCAATCTTTGCGTGTGATGGAACTCGGTCAATGAATCCCTTAACGCGAGTCAGCTGGTTAGCGTTATTTACTGGACCAAACAAGATGTCGGAGTCAGATGGCTTTCCAACCTTTGCAGATGCCTTGACCTCGGCAAGCAAAGCTGCCATGAACTTGTCATATCCTGCATCCTCAACAAGTAGTCGAGTGGCAGCAGTGCAGTCCTGCCCGGCGTTAAAGAAGCCTGCCGCAACAATTCCCGCGGCAGCTCTTTCCATGTCTGCATCTGCAAAAACAATGACAGGTGCTTTGCCACCCAGTTCTAGGTGGACTCGCTTTAGATCTAGGGCAGCTGTCTTAGCTACTTCCATACCAGCTCGAACAGAACCGGTAATTGAAACCATTTGCGGAATTCTGTTCTCCACCATCATGCGACCTGTGTCGCGGTCTCCAGTGATGACATTGAAGACTCCTGGCGGCAAGAACTTGTTGGCAATTTCAGCAAGCAACAAAGTGGAAACAGGAGTTGTGTCAGATGGCTTTAGCACGATTGTGTTTCCAGCTGCGATTGCAGGGGCAAACTTCCAAACGGCCATGTTGAGTGGATAGTTCCATGGTGTGACTTGACCAATCACACCAATTGGTTCACGACGAATAGATGAAGTGTGGTCTTTCGCATACTCAGCTGTTGCACGACCTTCCAAATTTCTAGCAGCACCGGCAAAGAAGCGAATCTGATCAACCGATGGGACCATTTCAAAATCAACCAAAGTTGCTCTTGGCTTACCGGTGTTTTCGCTCTCTAGATCTGCGGCTTCATCTGCTCGCTTCTCAAGCTCATCGGCGATTCTGAAGAGTGCAAGCTGTCGCTCACTTGGAGTTGTTTGACTCCACTCTTTGAATGCTTCATGGGCTACTTGGAAGGCATTTTGCACATCTTCTGCACCAGAGATCGGTGCATTGGCGTAAACCTCTTCAGTAGATGGATTGATTACATCGCTGTACTTGCCGGAGGCTGGGTCAACATACTTACCGCCAACTAAGTTCTGTAGCTTCTTGGCCACTATTACTCCTCATCGAGTTGCTTTAGAAGATGCTAAACCTGGATGGGCTTATCGGCAAAATTAACGGAAAATCCTGCCGAATTCGTAACTTATTGATAAAAAAACTACGGATTTGAGACCAAACTAAGGCTTTGGCTGTGATACTCGAGGCATGTCTCGCATGGACAGAGCCCGCCAGTCCCATCTGGATGAAGTGTCAAAGCTGATAATTGAACAGCTGCAAAAGGATGGTCGAAGGTCCTATGCCGAAATCGGCAAAGTAGTTGGACTCAGCGAAGCCGCCGTTAGGCAGAGGGTGCAGAAACTAACCGAAGCGGGAGTGCTGCAAATCGTTGCGGTCACGGACCCGCTGAAACTCGGTTTTTCGCGCCAGGCCATGATTGGCATTAGGTGTGTGGGCAATTCGGCTCAGGTTGCCGACGCTATCGCCAAGATCCCCTCAGTGGATTATGTGGTTCTAACGGCTGGTAGCTTTGACATCATGGCGGAAGTTGTCTGTGAAGACGATGACCAACTGATTGAGCTTCTGAACGATAAAATTCGGTCTCTGCCAGGAGTTGTGAGCTCCGAGACCTTCGTTTATCTTCGTTTGCACAAGCAGTTCTACAACTGGGGAACCAGATAGAAAGTTACAAGTGATAATCAATGGCGATTTCAGAGAGCAAGAAGACTAACCCACTAACTAACCTGCTCAAACCACTTCTCAAGAGAAGCTCTAGCGAGCCAAAGCTAGAACTATTAGAGGCCATGCAAGAAGGCAAGGCCGTTGGCGACAGAGAGTGGCAGAAGTCCGGCAAGGAACACAGCTGGCTTCACTTCACACGCCACTCCCCCTTTAGCAAGGGCGATATGAACATCATTGTTCGCGGTGAGGGCCACTTCATATACGACTCCAAGGGCAACAAATTAATCGATGGTTTGTCTGGTCTCTTCACATGCAACGCGGGTCACGCTCGACCAGAGTTAGCGGCAGCAGCTCAAAAGCAAATGATGGAGCTCGACTTCATGCCACTTTGGTCCTATGGTCACCCAAGAGCTATTGAACTAGCGGAGAAGCTCCTTTCAATTGGACCTGAGGGCATGAATCGAATTTTCTTCACCACAGGTGGCACAGAGGGAGTCGAATCCGCTTGGAAGATTGCCAAGCAGTATTTCAAGATGACCGGTAAGCCACAAAAACACAAAGTCATTTCAAGAATGACTGCGTACCACGGCACCAGCCATGGAGCGCTTTCAATTACAGGAATCCCGGCATTCAAGCAAATGTTTGAGCCGCTCGTTCCATCAGCTTTTAGAGTTCCAAACACCAACTACTACCGGGCGCCGCATGAATTTGCGAATGAAGATGAGTTTGGAATTTGGGCTGCAAACCGACTTGAAGAAGCGATTTTGTTTGAAGGACCAGACACGGTGGCCGCCTTCTTTGTTGAGCCAATTCAAAATGCTGGTGGTTGCTTCACGGCTCCTAAGGCCTACTTCAAACGTGTGCGTGAGATCTGCACCCAATACGACGTGATCTTGGTAGCGGATGAAACAATCACCGGCTATGGAAGAACTGGAGAGTGGTTTGGCTCGATTCGATATGACATTCAGCCAGACATGATGATTACAGCTAAAGCAATCACCTCTGGCGCTCAGCCACTAGGTGCTCTTTTCCTCAAAGAGAAGTTCTTCGAACCATTCAAGGATGGAGTCTCCACTCTCGCCCATGGCTACACCTTCGGAGGTCACCCAGTTGCTTGTGCAGTAGCGCTGGCAAACCTTGAGATTTTTGAAAAAGAGAACCTAATTGAGCGTGCAAGAACTAATTCGCCAATTTTCCGGAAAACTCTAGAAAAGCTCTACGACCTGCCAATTGTGGGAGACGTAAGAGGCGATGGATACTTCTTTGCGGTTGAAATCGTCAAAGACAAGAAGACTAAAGAGACACTGAGTCGAGCCGAATCAGAGAAGCTGCTTAGAGGGTTTTTGAACAATGCCCTTCTGGAAGCTGGAATCTATTGCCGAGCCGATGATCGAGGAGACCCTGTAATTCAGTTAGCTCCTCCCCTAACCTGCGGCCCTAAGGAATTTGATGAGATTGAGCAAATTCTGCGAAAGGTGCTCACGGAAGCTTGGAAGAGACTAAACGGATAGGTTTGACGAACTATCGCTCGCTGAGTTTCTGGCATGACTCATTAGCCGAGTCACTGGAACCGCGACCGGCCAGTGAACAGCGCGACTTTGACGTAGTGATCATGGGAGCTGGTTTCACTGGGCTCTGGACTGGCATTTATCTCCTTCGAAATCAGCCTGGTCTCAGAGTGGCAATTCTCGAAAAGGAGATAGCTGGCTTTGGTGCTTCAGGTCGAAACGGCGGTTGGTGCTCGGCACTGTTTCCCTGGTCCAGTGAAAAGCTAGCCAAAGAGTTTGGTATCGAAGCTTCGCAAGCAATTCGTCGCGCCATGATTTCAACGGTTGATGAGATTGGCCTTGTAACGAAAGAGCTCGGCATTGAGTGTGATTATCAGAAAACTGGAACCTACAACCTGATTAGATCAGATGCCCAAAAACAAAGAGCCCTTTCAGAGCTTGAGCAATCCGAAAAGTTTCAAGTTGACAAGCTGCAGCTAAAAAACAGCAGTGACTCACCCAGAGCTACTAAAAGTCAAGGCGCTGTCTTTGATCCAGCCTGCGCCAGTATCCACCCCGCAAAACTGGTAAGAGGCTTGGCAAGGGCTTTTATTGAGCTAGGTGGCAGTTTGTTTGAGGCCACCGAGGTAACTAACTTCTCGGCTGGAAATGTTGAGAGCAGTCGCGGCAAATTCACAGCCGAATATGTAGTTGACGCACTCGAAGGGTATCGACCAACCATCTCAGGACAAAAGAGACGTTCACTGCCCCTCTACTCTCTGATGATTGTCACTGAACCAATACCTGGTTCTGTCTTGGATGACCTTGGCTTGCCACCAGGCGTTACCTTTGCCGACTTCCGAAACCTAATCATTTATGGCCAAAGAACGAAAGATAACAGGATTGCATTTGGTGGAAGAGGTGCTCCCTACCACTTTGGGTCGAAGATCAAAGCGAAGTATGACAACGTTGAAAAAATTCACAGTCATCTAGAGAGAGAACTAAAAACAATGTTTCCAACTCTGGGTGGTTATCGCATCACTCACCGCTGGGGCGGCGCACTGGGCGTGACCCGTGACTGGATGGCTTCAGTCACTTTAGACCCCGTGACCAAGATTGCGCAGGCGGGCGGATACGTCGGCGATGGCGTCGGAACCTCTCACCTCGCTGGGAAGACTTTGGCGGACTTGATTCTTGGAAGACAGAGCCCTGAATCGAAGCTTTGTTTTGTCAATCACCGCTCTCCGAGCTGGGAAGTTGAACCACTTCGATTCATTGCTGCTCGAGGAGCGATGTTTGCCGCTGGCTTGGCCGACCAACTCGAAGGAACTACTGGCAGAAGCTCGATCTTGTCGAAGATTATCCGCTGGCTCACTGGTAAGTAGTTCATCGCGCAAAATCAGATCCACATTTTGATCGCCGATGTTCCCTTTGGCGTGAACACCCTCACGAGTAATGCTCAGAACAATATTGCTCTGATTTGAAGGACCATTAGCGCTGAGCAAAATAAGCCGAAAACTTCGATCCTGTGGCCAAGGTGAGACGGTAAATTTCTGCCATGATTCCTCATCTGCAATAACCGTGAACGGCAGAGAAATCTTCGAGCGATCAATCAAATCGCGAATTTCGTTTGTTGAATCTGGGGCGATGCTCTTGTAACAGTTCAAACCAAGTTCGCCCAAGCACCATATTTCATCAACTGCATCATGGAAAAGCTGGCTGACAAATCTAGTGCAAGCTTCCGTTGATCCAACCAGAGTAATGTCACCAGTAATTTGCTTGGGTGGTAAGACGAATAGCTGGTTTCTCTCATCAAATATTCCCGTTCCTAACGTCTCTTGCACTTCTTGCAAACGGGGATTCTGCTCAGAAAGTAATTTCGGGAGTGTCCAGACTGCAGAACTAAGAAAAATGAGCATAAGAAGAAGGAAGTCCCCCGAGACTGCTAAGTGGATTCCGTAAAGGGTTAGAGGAAGAATGGCGATGCCCATGACCTATTGTCACCACTAAATGTCAGCCATTTCGTGTTGGTATGCACCTGTGGATAACTAGAAGATCTTTCTAGGTCCGCTAACTTATTCCCATGCAAGAAATCGCTGCTCGCCGCATTGTTCAAACGCCAATTGGCTTGGTTTCAATTGCAGCTAGCGAACGAGGAATAACCAACCTGGAATTTCTGTCCGGTCGCAGTCGACTGCAGGATTTTGCCACAAGCCAGCATGCTAAGTCCTTAGTTGAAAACGCAGCCAAGCAGCTAAATGAATACTTTGCTGGTAAACGAAAGAGCTTCGAGCTTGTCTTCGACCTGCAGGGAACCAAGTTCCAGCTTTCGGTCTGGCAGCAAATTCAAAAGATTCCGTTTGGCAAAACCACCACCTACGGTGACATCGCTCGCTTGATTCGAAAGCCACAGGCAGCTCGGGCTGTCGGAGGAGCGGTTGGAGCCAATCCGATTGCCATCTTGATCGGCTGCCACCGAGTGATGGGTTCGAGTGGCAAGCTCACCGGCTACTCAGGGGGCAAGGGTCTACCGACTAAGAGAAAGCTTCTAGAACTAGAAGGAATCGAATACCGATGAGCAAGACCAGAAAACTAGCTGATGGTTTAGTTCGGTGCAGCTGGGTAACTGACGACCAGATCTACATCGACTATCACGATAACGAATGGGGTCAACCAAATCGAAACCAGCGAGATCTGTTTGAAGCTATTTGCCTGGAGGGTTTTCAGGCGGGATTGAGCTGGTTGACCATCCTGAAACGAAGAGAAGGTTTTCGAACAGCTTTTGACAATTTTGACTCAGCAAAAGTCTCTAAATATGGAAAAAGAGAGGTAAACCGACTTCTAAAAGATCCAGCAATTATCCGAAACCTCGCCAAAATCAACTCTGCCATCAATAACGCCAAGGTCGTGGAAGAGTTGGGACTAGACCTGGTTGAACTGATGTGGTCTTTTGCGCCTGTCAAACGCGTCACTCGCAGAACCAATTTTGATTGGGTCGCCACCAGTAGAGAGGCGGAGGAGCTGAGCAAACACCTGAAGAAGCTTGGCTTCTCCTTTGTGGGCCCCACCACCATGTATGCCTTGATGCAATCTTCAGGGTTGGTGTTTGACCACGCCCCCGGCTGTTTCCAAAAGCCGTGAAAATATGAGCCTCCCCACTACATTGTCTAGTTGGGAGAGAAATGACCGCCGAAGAATTCGGAGCCCTTTTCAGGGCTCACATAACTGAAATTAGCCGTTTTCTGGCTAGGCGGTTACCCGCGGACCAAGTGGATGACATTGCATCAGACCTCTTTGAAATCGCTTGGAATAAACGTTCGAAAATTCCTCAAGGATTAGAGCTGCCATGGCTATACAAAACAGCTCGCTACCTAATTGCCAACCACCGCAGAA
>CAYXWU010000015.1:0-17423 GCA_964468885.1 uncultured Aquiluna sp.
CTCGCGACCCTCACCTTGGCAAGGTGATGCGCTACCAACTGCGCTACATCCGCATTGTTCTTTCGAACAGGTGAAATTATGCCACAAATACCTCCATGGCAAAGAAATAGGGGGCGAAACTCGCCCCCTATCCCCTGAATTCGGCTAGGCCCGTTCGTCCTGGCCAAAGCTGTAGGCAGCTTCCCCGTGGACAACCAGGTCAACTCCTGCAATCTCATCCTCGCTCTTGACCCTAAAGCCCATGGTCTTGTCGATAGCAAGTCCAATCAGCAGTGCAGCGACGAACGAGTAGATCAACACACCGAAGGCTGCGATTGTCTGAACCAATAGCTGTCCGAGATCCCCACCAGTGAATAGACCAGTGTCGATGGCAAAAAAGCCGAGGTACAAAGTACCAATCAATCCAGCTACCAAGTGAATTCCGACTACATCAAGTGAGTCGTCGTAACCGAGCTTGAACTTAAGCTCAACAGCCAGCGCTGAGACCACACCGGCAATGACACCCAGTACCAGTGCCCAGAATGGCGTGACATTCGCACAAGCTGGCGTGATAGCCACTAAGCCTGCGATGGCTCCGGATGCAGCACCAATGGACGTAGCTTTTCCTTCCTTGATCTTTTCAATCACTAGCCAACCAAGAATTGATGCGGCGGTAGCGCCGATGGTATTGACCGTAATTAGACCTGCGTTTTCCATACCGTTGAGGAATTCAGCTCCAACGTTAAAACCAAACCAACCAAACCACAGTAGAGCTGCTCCTAGAAGAACCAGTGGGACATTGTGCGGTTGCATGATTCCCTTGGCAAAACCAAATCGCTTACCAAGAACGATTGCCAGGGCAAGGGCTGCAGCTCCAGCATTGATGTGGACAGCCGTGCCACCTGCATAATCAATTACAGATGGAGCTCCTAGCCAGTTACCCAGCTCCATGATCCAACCGCCACCCCAGACCCAGGATGCGACTGGGAAATAGACCAGCGTTGACCAAACACCAGCAAAAACCAACCAAGGTCCAAACTTTGCACGGTCGGCAATCGAACCCGAAATTAGAGCAACCGTAATGATTGCAAATGTTGAACCAAATGCAGCTCCGATGAGCTCATCATTTCCCAATCCTTCTAGCGCAAATACGGCAAAAGGATTGCCAGAAAAGTCAGTCGGTGAAGAAACCGCAGACATGCTAAATCCATAGAGAATCCATAGCACTCCGATTAGAGCAAGCGAACCAAAACTCATCATCATCATGCTTACAACGCTCTTTGCCTTGACTAGACCGCCATAAAAGAATGCAAGTCCAGGAGTCATAAGCAGAACAAGGGCAGTTGCAACAACAGCCCAGGTAAGTGTTCCAGTGTCCAACATAAATTCCCCTTCAGGGTTGAGTGACCAATGCTGAGATTGTGAATTGCAGATGTTTCAAGAAGAGGCTCAATTTGTTAAATCCTTGTTACGGGTGAAACTGGCTCGGGTATCCTTGCCAATTATGAAAAGCGATCGTTCAGCGGCATTGCTCTTGCTGGGGGCAGCAATTCTTGGTCTTGTTATAGCCAATAGCCCCCTAGGCCCATGGCTGTTGGATTTCAAATACACCTATGTAGGCTTCGAAGCGCTCAACCTAACCCTGACAATTGAGCACTGGGTCGCAGATCTATTACTCGCCACATTCTTCTTGGTGGCGGGACTTGAGCTCAAATACGAACTAAGCATCGGTGTCCTCTCGCGTTTTTCAACAGCCCTAGTTCCAGTGGTTGCAGGCGTTGGTGGCATCGTGGTCCCAGCCCTGATCTACACCGCTTTCAACTGGGGAACTGACTACATGATCGGATGGCCAATTCCCACTGCTACCGACATTGCATTCGCCTTGGGGGTTTTGGCCATTTTCGGCAGAGGTCTTCCAAAATCTGCCAGAGTCTTTTTGCTAGCACTTGCCATTTTTGATGACCTAGTCGCAATTAGCATCATCGCCATTTTCTACACAGATGATGTCGCAATCGAGTGGCTCTTTGCTGCGGCCCTAATCCTGGCGGCGCACGCAATTGCGGAGAGGGTGCCAAAGCTTCCAATCGTCGCTATTAGATTCCTGAGCTTTGGCTTGATTTGGTATGCGGTCTACCAATCTGGAGTGCACGCAACCATAGCCGGTGTTGCACTCGGTCTAATCATCCCCGCTACGCGTGCTCACTCGCTGGTCGGAAAGATTCAGCCATGGACTAACACGGTGTCATTGCCGATTTTTGCCTTCTTCGCAGTTGCAATAGCTCTTCCAACCTTTGAACGCGAGATTTCCTCGGTGTTCACGGGTATCGCACTTGCACTTCCGATCGGCAAGATAGTTGGGATTACCTTGTTTGCAATAGTTGCAAATTTGATAGCTGACAAAGCAGCCCGACTGAGCCTTCACCCGCTGGACTTTGCAGCCGTCGCAGGCCTCGCAGGAATCGGCTTCACTGTTTCATTGCTAATGACGAATCTCGCTTTTGAGTCCATTCCTGAAATCAAGGCGGAGGCCACGTTAGCGGTAATTGTCGGCTCGCTTCTCTCCTTAGCCTTTGGTGCATACCTTGCTCAGCTGCGCGGGAGGCACTACGCGAAGCACCGAAAGGAAGAAGTTCAGTAAAGCTCGCAAAGGGCGCCGAGTCTTGAAACTGCACGAAGGTACTTCTTTCTGTAGCCTCCAGACAGCATCTCCTGACTAAACACCTCTGTGACAGCGACATCTCCAGATGTTCTGAGGGGAATCTGCTGCTCGTAAAGTCTGTCCACAAAGACAACCAATCGCAAAGCTGCAACCTGATCTTGCAGTGGAAAGACATCGGTAAGTCCTAGCGCTCCCACATCGGCAATAAGTTGTCTAAATTTCGTTGGGTGAAGCTTTGCTAGGTGATCAAGCAGTTCAGAGAACTTATCGAGATAACCTGCCTGCTGCATAGAAAGCCAATCTACAAGTTGTCTTTCTTCTAGGTTTCTCGAGTGCGATTCAATATCGCGGTGTCGAAAGTCCTCCCCATCGACAGACAAAATCAGAAACCGCTCTCCAATACCAGCAATCTCACGTTTGAAGTCATCCGCGGCAAATCTCCCCTGGCCAAGTGCATTTGGAGGCGTGTTGCTGGTTGCAGCAAATCTGACATCCAAAGCGCTTAGTTCTTTGAGAAATCTCGACATAATCATGGTGTCGCCTGGATCATCAAGTTCAAACTCATCGATACAAATCAGCTTGTAAGTTCTAAACCTTTGAACCGCTTCGCTGAAACCTAGATAACCAATGATTGAGGTGAACTCAAGAAAACTGCCAAATGCTTTCTTTCCTGTTTGCTCATGCCAGATGGCAGCAAGTAAATGTGTTTTTCCAACCCCGAACCCACCATCCAAATAAACGCCTGGCATCACTTCTGATTTTCCAAACAGTTTGCTCTTGCTTGGTGTTACAAATTGTTTAGCTGCCTTCAAAGCCTCTTGTTGGGACGGAAATCGGCTATCTGGCTGGTAGTTCTCGAAGCGAGCCTTGGAGAACTCAGGAGGTGGTTGGAGCTGTGCCATAAGCTTTTCCACGGAGATCTCAGGGAAAGCCTCGCAAAGGGAATTGACGCCCGCAGGCCGCTGTTCTCTCAAGTTAGATCACCACCAAGTCGATAGTTTAGGCAGATTGGAACCAACAGATGACCAAAGAGGCAAAGATTAGCGAGTATGCCCACCCAGAAGTGTTAGTAACCACTGAGTGGCTGGCAGAGAACTTGAATCAGGTTGTGATTGTGGAGTCCAATGAGGACATTCTGCTCTATGACACAGGTCACATCCCAGGAGCAATCAAACTGGATTGGCACACGGACCTAAACGACAAGATTCGACGCGACTACCTAAATGGTGATGGTTTTGCCAAGCTCATGAGCGCAAAAGGAATATCCCGTGATGACACCATTGTTATTTATGGCGACAAATCCAATTGGTGGGCCGCCTATGCATTCTGGGTCTTCAAGCTTTTTGGTCATGAAAATGTTCGCCTCCTAGATGGTGGGCGCCTTAAGTGGGTAGCTGAAAATCGAGAACTCACCAAAGAAGTGCCAGTTCGACAGGCAGCTAATTACCCCGTAGTCGAGCGTCACGATGTCAAGATTCGAGCATTTCGTGACGACATTGCCAAGCACGCTCCAAGTCCATTGGTGGACATTAGGTCGCCTCAGGAATACTCGGGTGAGCGACTACACATGCCGGATTACCCTAACGAAGGTGCGGCGCGTGGAGGTCACATCCCCTCTGCTCGAAATGTCCCCTGGGGCAAGCTCGTTCAAGAGGATTCAACTTTCAAGCCCCGAGCAGAACTGGAAACACTTCTATTTAAGGAAACCGGATTTTCTCCCACAGACCCATTCATCACTTACTGCCGCATTGGTGAGAGATCGTCTCTCACTTGGTTTGCTCTCAAGTATTTGCTTGGGGTGAAAGACGTCAGAAACTATGACGGTAGTTGGACCGAATGGGGCAATCTGGTTGGAGTGCCAATCGCTGTTGGCGAAGAACCCGGAGTCTTTGCTTGAAGCCAGAGCAAGTAATCGTTGAGGAGTTCGGGCTTACACCGGATTCTCAAAAACTCGAACTGCTGCTCGAATACAGCGAATCCTTGCCCGAACCGCCTGCCCGCTTTGGTGAGAATCCCCACCTAATGGAGCGGGTAGAAGAATGTCAGGCGCCTGTATTCATCGCTGTCGAGGGAACGCCAGACAAAGTTGAAATCTTCTTCTCAGCCCCTCAAGAAGCGCCAACCACTCGAGGGTTTGCATCAATATTGAATTCTGCTTTGAACGGTCGCCCGGCTAAAGAAATCCTCGAACTCAGTGATGACTTTCCTTCTGAGCTTGGGCTTGAGAAATTGATTTCTCCTCTTCGCGTCCGAGGTATGCGTGGAATGCTTTTCCGAATCAAAAGAAAAACCAAAGAACTCTCAGGTGAATGAAAAGTTTTAACCTGCCCGCCGGTGATGTCACCGCCTCGTTGGTGGTGAGCCCAGTAGGCAGTGCAGTATCCACTACTGGCACCTCACGCGGTCTCGGTAATGAAACTGACCTTGAATTGCTGAAATGGTTTCGGGCAAGAAGTCAGATTGTTCTTACCTCCGGTAAAACAGCGGAGCTAGAGAATTATCGTTATCCCAGTAGCACAGGACTTGCAATATTAAGCCGCAAGCAGCGCACCTACGATTCACTTGCAATGGATAGAGAAAAAGTTCTGTTCTTGAAAGAAGTCGATACATACCCGCAAGCTATTGATGAGCTAATTAACCTGGGCTTTCACAAGATTCACTGCGAATTTGGCCCCAATGGTTTTGTTGAACTTGTGGATGAAGACAAGGTGGATGGATTTGTCAGCTCCATCGAGCCTTCCGGTATTGAAAGGTTCGCCGAACTCCATAATTTGTCGGTTGCGAAACTGCAAGACGTAGCTGGTGATCTAGTTGTTGGCCAGCTCCTAGGGCGTGGCTAGGTCACAAAGGCTAAATTCGAAGGTATTTTTCCTATTGTGGAACTATCTCTCAACGACATTTCTGAGCCCTTTGCCGGCATGCTGCTGGGCTTGCAGCAGGTGTCTACCAGAGAAGAGATGGTTATAGAGCAAATCCCGAGTCCTAAAGGCATTGCCCCAGAGGCAATTGCAATATCGGTGGAAATCAACCACGGCGTAAGTTCGGATCACGGAGTTAGCAGATTGGTCTTTTGTAGAGATCCTCAACAGCCAGAAGGTTGGCACTCTGAGTTTCGAATTATCGGATACGCCAAGTCTCCAATCGAACTTGAGCTTGCCAAGGATGAGTATTCCGCCAACTTGCCATGGGAATGGCTGAAAGATTCACTGCGTGCTCACGGAGCAGAGTTTGGCCACGAGGCAGGAACAACGACAACCGTTATATCAACGGGCCACGGAGCGCTAGTTTCCCAACCGCAGTTCGCCGAGATTGAAATAAGAGCCAGCTGGGCGCCAGTCAACTTTGACCTAACCTCTCACCTGCTCGGATGGATTGACTTGCTTGCCATGATTTCTGGACTGCCACCCAGTGAACAAAAAGTTGCGAGGCTCGGTTGAAACTTCTCGAGCCGAGAAGACCTTTTTTGCTAGTTGAGAATCAGGGCCAATTAGGACAAGCAATTACCGAATTGGCAAGTGAAGAAGTATTGGCAGTTGATGCTGAGAGGGCTAGTGGTTTTAGATACAGCCAACGTGCATATTTGGTGCAATTTGCTACATCCAAGCAGATATTTCTGATTGATCCAATTTGCTTTTCCGAGACTGAGCTATCTAATTTGGCACAAGTAGTTTCAGCAAAAACATGGCTCCTACATTCTGCGACCCAAGACCTTCCATGTCTTGCCGAGATTGGGATCTTCCCCACTGACATTTTTGACACCGAGCTTGCGGCTCGGCTTTGTGGTTTTGAGAAGTTTGGACTTGGCTCCCTGGCGCTAGAGCTGTTGAACTTTGAAATGGCCAAAGAACACAGTGCGGCTGATTGGTCAATAAGACCGCTCAAGCAGGAGATGCTTATCTACGCAGCGCTAGATGTAGACGTTATGCACGAGCTACATGAAAAGCTTCAGCTAAAACTTGAGGAACTCGAGAGGCAAGACTGGGCAAAACAGGAGTTTGAGAAGTTGTTAAATTTCAAACCAAAGTCTGCCGCTAGAGAGGCTTGGCGAAATCTGCCTGGGATAAGCAAGGAGAGAGACAAGCGACGTCTACAGATTGCTGCAGCCCTTTACTCCGCGCGAGACGAAATTGCAAAATCGCAGGACATCGCACCAGGCCGACTGATTCCAGATCGCTCAATCATGGCAGCCGTAACTCAACTTCCCACTTCGAAAAAAGATCTAGCTGGCAATAGAGAGTTTCAGGGCCGGGCTTCTCGCAGCATGCTGAACGAATGGTGGGATGCAATTGCAAATTCAACCTCGCTTGAAGTTTCTGAGATGGAACTGGACCCAAATCACATCCCAAACCACAGGAGCTGGGAGAAGCGCTTTCCAGAGGCGCATGTCCGATTGCAAGCCGTTCGCCCACTGCTGACTCAAAAGGCGCTCGAGTTAGCGATAGCTCCAGAAATACTGCTTAGTCCAGACACGATGCGGAGAGTGTGCTTTGAGCCTCAAGCCGACATCAGGCAGCAGTTAGTTGAGCTAGGGGCCAGGCCATGGCAAGTCCAGCTCACGTTGGATCTAATTAAGCAAGGCCTGTTGCTAAGCAACCAGTGAGCGCAGTACGTACTGCAGAATTCCACCATTGCGGAAGTAGTCCGCTTCTCCTGGTGTATCAATCCTCACCACAGCATCAAACTCAACAACTGGCTTTCCGGCAGGAGAATGAGCGGTTGGCTTAGCTACAACTCGAACACTCTTTGGAGTAGTCCCCTGGTTGAGCTCTTCAATTCCAATTACATCGATCTCTTCGGTTCCGTCTAGACCCAATGTCGTAGCGTTTTGTCCCTGCGGATACTGCAGCGGCAACACACCCATTCCTATTAGGTTGCTGCGGTGGATTCGCTCAAAGCTCTCAGCAATGACAACTCGAACACCCAAGAGTGAAGTTCCCTTGGCGGCCCAGTCACGAGATGATCCACTTCCATACTCCTTGCCAGCCAGTACCACTAGCGGAATCGACTTAGCTTTGTAGTTTTCAGATGCGTCATAGATGAAACTCTGATCGCCAGAAGCGCTTGTGAAATCGCGAGTGTAAGGTCCTTCCACATCTGTCAGTAGCTGATTGCGAAGACGGATGTTGGCAAAGGTTCCACGAATCATGACCTCATGATTTCCGCGTCTCGAGCCATAAGAATTGAAGTCAACTCTGGATACTCCGTGGGCTTGCAAATACTTACCCGCTGGTGAATCAACTTTGATGGAACCAGCTGGAGAGATGTGGTCAGTAGTGACGGAATCACCAAGCTTGACCAAAACCCTTGCCGCTGTCACATCGCTAACTGGCTCTGGCTTCATTTTGAGGCCATCAAAGTATGGAGCTTTGCGAACGTAGGTGGACTTTTCATCCCAGTCAAATACGGCGCCTTTAGGTGTTGGTAGTGACTTCCAACGGTGATCGCCCTCAAAAACCGAAGAGTACTGCTTGGTGAACATGTCGCTGCTGATTGATTCGTCAATGGTCTTCTGAACTTCTTCAGGAGTTGGCCAAATGTCCTTTAGGTAGACGTCGTTACCGGCCGAGTCTTTACCCAAAGCATCGTGATCAAAATCAAAGTCCATGGTTCCAGCCAGTGAGTAGGCAATCACTAGCGGCGGAGATGCGAGGTAATTCATCTTCACATCAGGGTTGATGCGACCTTCGAAGTTTCTATTTCCCGATAGAACAGCTGACACAGCGAGTTCGTTATCGTTAATTGCACTTGAAATTTCTTCGGCCAGTGGTCCAGAGTTTCCAATACAGGTCGTGCAGCCGTAACCAACCAGATTGAAGCCCAACTTATCGAGATAAGGGGTTAGACCAGCCTTCTCGTAGTATTCAGTCACTACTTTGGAACCAGGCGCAAGCGAGGTCTTGACCCATGGCTTGGCGCTCAAACCCTTTTCAACAGCCTTCTTAGCGAGAAGTCCTGCAGCAAGCATGACTGATGGATTGGAAGTGTTGGTGCAAGAAGTAATTGATGCGATGGTAACTGCACCATGGTCAATAGCAAAGTCTTTGCCCTTCACCGAAACCTTGTTTGTGCTACTGCTGGCATAAGTCTTTACGTCTTTCGCGAAAGCAGCCTTGCTATCCGCCAGCGCGATTCGATCCTGGGGGCGCTTAGGACCAGCAATTGAGGGCACCACTGTTGAAAGGTCCAGTTCTAGATATTCGGAGTAGACAGGTTCAACTGAGCTGTCGTGCCAGAGTCCCTGAGCCTTGGTGTAGGCCTCGACAAGGGCAATCTGTTCTTCTGATCTTCCAGTAGTTCGCATGTAATCAAGAGTGATTTCATCAATTGGGAAGATTGCGACGGTTGATCCAAACTCAGGCGACATGTTTCCGATGGTTGCTCGGTTCGCTAATGGAACCTTAGAAACTCCAGAACCATAGAATTCAACGAATTTTCCAACCACGCCATGCTTACGCAGCATCTCAGTAATAGTAAGAACAACATCTGTTGCAGTGGCACCGGTTGGAATCGAACCGGTGAGTTTGAATCCCACAACTTTCGGAATCAACATTGAAACAGGCTGACCGAGCATGGCAGCCTCAGCTTCGATACCTCCAACGCCCCAGCCAAGGACTCCAAGTCCATTCACCATCGTGGTGTGGGAGTCGGTTCCAACGCAGCTATCTGGGTAAGCAACGGTTTCGCCGTCAACTTCCTTTGTCATAACTACTCGTGCCAGGTATTCGATGTTTACCTGGTGCACAATTCCAGTTCCCGGTGGAACAACTTTGAAGTTATCAAAGGCGGTTTGCCCCCAACGCAAGAACTGGTATCGCTCACCGTTGCGCTGGTATTCATACTCAACATTTTTCTCGGCCGCATCCGCAGAACCGGAAACATCAATCACCACAGAGTGGTCAATAACAAGCTCTGCTGGCGCCAAAGGGTTGATTTTTTGTGGGTCTCCCCCAAGTTCAGCAACGGCTTCTCGCATTGTGGCTAGATCAACCACACATGGCACACCGGTGAAGTCCTGCATAATCACTCTGGCAGGGGTGAACTGGATTTCAGTGTCTGGTTCGGCTTTTGGGTCCCAGTTGACAATGGCATTTACGTGCTCAGCTGTCACATTGGCACCGTCTTCGGTGCGAAGCATGTTCTCAAGCAGAATCTTCAGTGAGTATGGCAATTGTTTTGCAGGTAGTTCAGCCATGCTGAAGTACTTGTATTTCTTGCCTGCAACATCAAGTGTTCTCTCTGCGGAAAAACTGCTTGCCATAACTACTCCTTGGTTCCTGCCTCTAATTTACCGCTCTCGTCACCGGCTATTCGACGCATCAAAATCCAAGTGAGGGCTAAGAGGCCTGCATAGGCAGGAGCGCCCATCACTACCCTGGATGCCGCCAGTAGCTCAACTTGCCCAGCCAGATACAAAGGAATCTGGACTAACAGCCTCGCGCTGAAAAATCCCACCCAAATCAATGTGATGAATCGAAGACGCTTGTATTCACGAGAAGTACGCCAGTTCGTAATTCCAAATAAAAGCTGAGCGACGTATCCCATTAGTGGTCGGCGAATGAGCACGGAAATCAAGAAAACTGAACCGTATGCAGCGTTTGTGAAAAACCCGGTAAGGAAATAGTCAGCCGCCTGACCACCGTCCCGAAGGGCGAGAAATGAAGCAAGTGCAATGGCAAGAGCACCAATAATTGCCTGCTGTAGCGATTGCCTTCTAACTAAGCGAATCAAAATGAACAAAATGGACAAGCTCGCCGCAGATACAACTGCAGGCAGTGCTTCTTTTGTGATCGCGTAGGCGATTGAAAAGACAGTTGCTGGTAAAACCGCCTCAGCAATTCCTAGCGGTCCTCCGATTCCAGCAAGAAGAGATCTGCTATCGAGTTGATAGCCGTTCTCGCCTTTGCCCAGGCCAAGTCTCTTTGCGACATCGTCTTCTCTAGCCATTGTTTGCTACCGGAAGCTTTAGTGGAAGGAGGTCACCAGGTGGCAGAGCCGTCTCTCCGCGATTGACAACAGTGGAGCGAAAAACAGAAATTAGCTCGGCGTAGTTTGGCCCTACTAAATCAGGACCATTGATTAGCCCTCTAAGAAACCAGCGTGGTCCATCAACACCGATAAACAAACTTTTCTTGTTTTGCGCCGGAATTTCAGTAAGCAGTTCAACCCCTAATGCTCCGGTTCTTTTGCTGGCACTTCCACCTTGCTCTGTGATGGTCTTGGATAGCCCCTCAACAGTTGCCAGCCATAGCCCTTCACTTCTGGTTGCAGCGAAAGCCTGCAGCTGCAGGGTGTGACCTTTGATCTCGATTGTGATTGCAATTACGCGCTTATTGGCGTCCTCCACCTCAGCACGAATCTGCATATCAGAACGAGGCGCGATCCGAATAGATCCAAAATCCAAATATGGATTCAGAACGCCAACTTCGGATGCGTCAAATGGGCCGTTGGTCTCTCTGTCGACCGGTTCTGCTTTTTCCAAACTCAATTTCTTCCTGTTGAGCCAAAACCTCGAGCCCCACGCTCGGAATCTGGCAATTCACTTACGCTAACGAACTTTGCCTTTTCGACTTGCTGAATCACAAGTTGGGCAATGCGGTCTCCCCGCTTGACCTCAAAATCCGCATCGGAGCTATTGAAGAGTGTCACCATGATCTCTCCGCGATAACCTGCGTCAACGGTACCTGGAGTATTCAAGACTGTTATTCCGTTTTTGGCAGCTAGTCCAGATCTTGGGTGCACCAATGCAACAAATCCATCTGGCAGAGCAATCTTGACTCCGGTGTGAACGAGTGCCCTGCCTCGTGCAGGGATGGTGATGTCTTCTGTTGACTTAAGGTCCGCTCCTGCATCACCCGGATTGGCATAACTAGGAAGAAATTCCTCTTCCGCGACGATTAGTACTTCCACACTCACCCCACGAGCGTAATCTATCTGGGTGCGATATCGAGAGCGTCTATGGCCCTCCCCTGGGATTCTTTTGGCTAGTTCCTTGTCATTTCCCATGCTGCTACTGGCTGCGCTGCCTTTTGGCACCGAAATTGGAATCGCGGTTGCTGTTGCAGGCTCGATAAGCCTTTTGGCCCTAGTCGTTCTGACTTCTCCAACTATTTTGGTATCTAGTGAATTATCAGCAGGGCGGATGCGAATCCCACTTCGAGTGATTGGAAAAACAGAATCTTTGAATAAAGCAGAACTGAGCAATCTGATTGGACCAAGTGCTGATGCGAGAGCACAATTGTTTATTCGTGGGTATGTAAAGACTGCACTCAAGATTGAAATAAATGATTCAGCAGATCCAACTCCTTATGTCGTGATAAGCACGCGAAAGCCAGATCAACTAGCTGTTGCACTCCTTGCAGATAGGTCCTAGCTTGCTGCGCTTTCCAAGTTGAGCCTTTGGCTTTACAAGAAAGCAGCTAATGCAGGTGAACTCGTTGTCCTGCTGAGGAAGAACAACGACTTCCAACTCTTCGTTTACTACGTCAGGAATCGTGAAGGAGTCGACATTGTCAGCATCGTCATCAGAAATAGTGGGCTTGGCGGGAATTCGCTCCTTAATAGCTTCCAGTGACTCGGTATCGTCGTCCGTCTTTCGCTGGGCGTCGTAATCAGTCGCCATTGCCCCTCCTTCCAATCTCGCGCAGAAGCTTGCCTCAGAGCAGGCCATTTTGCAAATCTGCCACGCCTGTTACAGAAACTGTTCAGAACTCGCCCTAGGCCCAGCAGCCAATCTCTACTGGGAAGTGCCAAAATTCCTGCAAGGAGCCCACATGGAACTGCGGTTTATTTCAAGAGACGGTGATCGACTGGTATTTGAGGCACCCGACGGCACCAGGCACTCTGCCCTCTTAGAAGAAGATCTGAAAGCTGCTATCCGTGGAAACGCTAACGGCACCGCTCGCGTCGAAATATCTCCGAAGGAGATTCAGAGCCGTTTGCGCCATGGTGAAACTGTTGACGATTTAGCTTCGGAAATGGGCGTTCCGGTTTCCAATCTTGAGCCGTTTGCCGCTCCTGTCTTGGATGAACTTCGCTATCTTCTAGATTCCGCATTGGCAACTCCGATTGCTGATGGGAATCACATGACTGAATTTGGTCAAGTCTTAGAGCGCGACCACGCTGGCAGTAAGAGTCGAATTTATCGACAGGATGAGCAGTGGATCTTAGAAGTCAGCGGAGACACTGTGATGCGCTGGCGATTTGATCCGAAAAATCGTCACTTAGAACCCCTTGACAACAGCGCCACCAATTTGACGCTCCTGCATTCAAATCGTGATCTAGTTACGGCAACATTGCCACCGGTGGTAGAGCCAGCGCCTGTCTACAACGAAGATCGCTACGAAAAGCAAGAAGAGCACACCGCCAGCGTCCTAGATCTTGTTGAAGAACTTCGCGCTCGTCGTGCCATGCAAGAGCAGCCAACCATTAAGCCTGCCCCCGCCAAGGGAAGAACTTCTCTGCCAAGTTGGGATGAGATTGTTTTGGGAACAACCTCAGAATCCGATTCTGATCAAAGGGATTCTTAGTTCTGCATCTGAAAAAGCTCCGTGATGGCTAATCATGTCAAATGCGCGTTGCTTTGAAAATTTGCTGTGATAGAGCGTGTAGTTGCTTTTGGCAATCAGAATGAGCTCTGGTAATCGATCCCTTGCCTCTTTGCCGATCTCCCCAAACCAACCTGCTTCGACTAATTCGCTGCTGTGGTGAGCTCCAAGAGCATACTCAAGTGGTTCCAATTGATTGATAGCGAGTTGCGCATCACTCTTGTTTGAGAAGTAGAGATAACTGCTTCTGGTGTCGCCACCAAAAAACTCGAGCGATAGGCCATCCAGGTATTGGTCGAGCACTAACTGCCGATCTTTTGATGTTTCAACCATGCCGTGATCGGAGGTGATAAGTAGTCCCGTATTCTTAGGCAGCTTGGCTGCCAGTCTGCGCATACCAGCATCAATGGCCTCTAACAGCGCTGCCCAACCGTCAGAGGTCCACCCCTTTTGATGTCCGTATTTATCAAGCTCGGGAAAGTAAATGTAGCTAATGGATTTACCGCCGCTGTTGGCAGCTTCAATCGCTCTGTCTACGCGTGATTCAATGTCATCCGCGGCAATGAAGTTAGCAGAGCGCATCGTGGCAGTTGTAAATGGTGTTGTGCGGTATTCATCAGCGGCAATCACATTGGCTGTTATTTCTAATTCTGCGGCACGCTCTGAAATGGTCTGATGCGGCTGCCACACCAGTGGATCAGTTCGCTCGTTCCAGCCAACCAGTAGGTTTATGCGCTCATTATGAAATCGATCAAAGACTTGATGACCTATCAGCCCATGCTCTCCCGGCATAAGACCAGTGGCGAAGCAACCAATGTTTACGGAAGTAGTCGCTGGATACGCGGCGTAAGTGATGCTTGCTTTTCCTAGTTGGGATGAAAGATAGGGTGCGTGCCCTGAGCGCTGCTTCAGATTTTCAACGCCCAGGCCATCAATAAAGCAAACCAGAACTCGGTTTCTGTTTGGCAAGTTGAGAGGATTCGATTGCCCCTGCACCGATAGCAGAGCAGATTTGAACACATGCCGAATGGCCGCTAAATCTTTAGGGGGTCGGGGTAGAGTCGAAGGCACCCGCCAAGTTTCGCACAGCTGGAAGATATGACCAAAAACACAGACCGTATTCTTGATGTAGATGTCGCAGAAGAGATGCGCCAATCCTTTCTTGAGTATTCCTATTCAGTTATCTACTCTCGTGCCCTGCCAGATGTTCGAGACGGTCTCAAGCCTGTTCAGCGAAGAATCGTCTATCAGATGGGCGAGATGGGGCTTCGCCCCGATCGCGGTCACGTAAAGTCTGCTCGCGTGACAGGTGAAGTAATGGGAAAGCTGCACCCACATGGCGACGGAGCCATCTATGACGCACTGGTGCGCATGGCCCAGCCATTTAGTTTGCGACTTCCACTAATTGATGGTCACGGAAACTTTGGATCACTCGACGACGGTCCAGCTGCTGCCCGTTACACCGAAGTTAGGCTGACCAATGCAGCAATGGCGCTCAATGAATCTTTGGATGAAGACACAGTTGATTTCATTCCAAACTACGACGCTCAGCTAACCGAACCCGAAGTGCTGCCAGCAGCATTGCCAAATCTTTTGGTAAACGGTGCCAGCGGGATTGCTGTAGGAATGGCAACCAACATGCCGCCGCACAACCTAGGTGAGGTTATTGACGCCCTGCAGTTGCTATTGCAGAAACCGAAAAGCACGCTAGAACAAATAATGGAGCTCATTCCTGGACCAGATCTACCCAGTGGCGGTGTAATTCTTCTGGGTGACGGAATCAACGACGCCTATCAATCTGGCCGCGGAAGCTTCAAAATGCGCGCAAAGATTGCCATCGAATCAGTAGCGCCTCGCAAAAACGGTCTTGTCATAACTGAACTCCCTCTTTCGGTTGGGCCTGAAAGAGTGATCGAAAAGATTCGTGATGCAGTCAATAGCAAGAAGCTTCAAGGCATTAGCAATGTGGTGGACCTAACCGATCGTGAAAACGGCCTTAAGTTGGTGATTGAGCTCAAGAGTGGTGTTGACCCAGAATCAGTAATCGACACCCTTTACCGACTAACGCCACTTGAGGAAAACTTTGGAATCAACAATGTAGCTCTAGTCAAAGGCAGACCACAGCAGCTAGGGCTGATGGATCTGCTCAAGCTCTACCTTGAGCACCGCTTGGAAGTAACCACTAGACGCAGTAAGAACCGCCTGGAGAAGCGTCAAGCCCGCCTTCATCTAATTGAGGGCTTGCAGCTGGCCGTTTTGAACATCGATGAAGTAATTGAAGTCATCCGGGCCTCAGATACCGCTGACGAGGCCAAAAAGAGAATGATTAAGGTGTTCGACCTATCTGATCTGCAAGCGGAATACATCCTCGAACTAAAGCTGCGCAGGCTTACCAAGCTCAGCATTCTGGAGCTAGAGGCAGAAGCAGACCAACTAAGAAAAGAGATTGAAGAACTACAGAGCATTCTTAGCGATGACAAGGTGCTGCGCAAAACAATCTCTAAAGAGCTCTCCGAGATGCAAAAGATTCACGCAACTCCCCGCAGGACAGAGCTAGTTGATGTGAGCGGAATCGAAATCGTTCGAAAGCCTGCTTCTGTAAAGGAAATTGAGGATGAGCCAACTGTCGTAACACTCAGTCCAACCGGACTGATTGGCAGATCGGACCAGGCAAAAGATGGAGTCAGCCTGGCCACCAGTCTTCGCAGCGATGTTGGGCTGATTTTGGAAGACGGAAAAGCTATCCAAATACATGTGAGCGACCTGCCAGCAGGTAAACCGATATCGGCTGCCAAATTTGCCGGCACTAAGCAAAAAGTTTTAGGCGTTATTAGCTGGAGTGCAGAAGCAACCATTGCAATCGGAACAGCCAATGGAGTGGTCAAGCGAATTGCTGGGCCTCTGCCCGATAAGCACGAAGTGTCGCTGATTTCTTTCAAGGACAAAGACAAATTGGTTGGTGCGTGCGAGGCTGACGACAAAGCAACTGTTGGTTTCATAACATCCGTTGGAAACGTTCTACTTTTCGCAGCCGATGCAGTCAGGCCTCAAGGATTGCCAGCTGCCGGCATGGCTGGAGTAAGCCTTGGTGATGGCAATGCGATTTACTTTGGGAAGGCTATTGACTCTGGTCACCTAGTAACCGCTGCAAACAGCTCGCAATCGCTAGGAAAGACCGATGCAGGGTCAGTAAAGATAACTCCGATGAAGGCTTATCCAAAGCAAGGTCGCGCTTCCAAGGGTGTTCGTTGCCACAAGTTCTTGAAAAATGAAGACCAGCTTTACTTCGCCAAATTTGTGGGCCCTGAACCAACGGTGTTTGACGACTCAGACAAGCCAATTGCTGGATTAGCCATTGAGACCAAACGCGATGGAACGGGCAAGAAGATTAAGAGCTTTGTGGCAGGAGCCAACTAAGCGTCAATTCGCTCTCGATCAAATTCATCGGCCGAATCAACGATGAAGTCGCGACGCGGTGCAACTTCATTGCCCATTAGTAGCTCAAACACTTCGTCTGCTGCCTCAGCATCTTTCACGTTGATTCTTCGAAGCATGCGCTTTTCAGGATTCATGGTGGTTTCAGCTAGTTGATCTGCATCCATCTCGCCAAGACCTTTGTAGCGCTGAATTGGCTGCTCATAGCTCTTGTTCGCCTTTTCAAGCTTCTTGAGCAGTTCGGTCAACTCCTGTTGTGAGTAGGTGTAGATGGTCTCTTTATTTTTTCCAGTCCCCACAATTACTCGGTGCAGCGGAGGGACTGCGGCAAATACCCGACCCGCTTCAACCAGCGGGCGCATGTAGCGGAAGAACAAGGTAAGCAAAAGGGTTCTAATGTGCGCTCCGTCAACATCCGCATCACTCATCAAAATAATCTTTTCGTAACGAGCCGCTTCCAGCTCAAAGGTTCTACCGGAACCCGCACCTAGAACCTGAATGATTGATGCGCATTCAGTATTTGAGAGCATGTCCGAAATGGAAGCTTTCTGAACGTTCAGAATCTTTCCGCGGATTGGAAGTAGTGCCTGGAATGCGCTGTCACGGGCAAGCTTGGCAGTTCCAAGCGCGCTGTCACCCTCAACAATGAAAAGTTCAGAACCTTCTGTTCCACTAGCCCTGCAATCAACTAATTTCGCGGGAAGAGTTGAACTTTCAAGTGCGTTCTTGCGTCGCTGAGTATCTTTCACGTCCCTGGCACTGATGCGAGCCTTTGCTTCGCTGACCACTCGCTCAAGAAGTTTTTC
>CAYXWU010000016.1:0-14106 GCA_964468885.1 uncultured Aquiluna sp.
GACCCATCAGGCCATCTGGGAAACCAGGGAAGTTCTCAACCTCGGTGGTCTTCATCAGCTCGCCACCGGGCTCAACACTGGAGGCAATCATCAGTGGGTTGAGCTGAGCTCTCGCGGCATAGATGGCAGCGGTGTAGCCGGCAGGGCCGGAACCAATGATGATGACTTCTCGCATTTTTATCCTCTGAAGACCACAACATAGATGGCCATCTATTTATTTCTAGCAGTCTAGCTGGCTCTGCGGCCTAATCTATCGCGAACCGCTCTAGTCAGCTCGTTCAGCTCAGCTGCCCTGAGCAAAACCAGCATCAATAAATAACTAACACCAGAGAGCGATGCAACCAAAGCTGAAACAAGCAGCGAGGGCACAATTCCACTCATTGCATAGGAGCCCTCTCCCACTCCACCCAGCATCCAAACAATTCCAACCGCAACTGCAGTTGCTGGTATGGCTGCCGCCACAAACTTCCATATGGACTTGCTAATTCCATAACCACTTAGCGAGCCAATCTTTTTCTTCAGTAGCGAGTAGGCAATTACTCCTTGGACTGAAACAGAAAAAGTAGTTAGCAGTGCAATTGCAACTACTAGTAGTTCTTTAGGAGCTAAAAAGCCAAGCGTTATTGATCCTGCGACATGAATTGCAATTTGGATGGATGTAAATATAAATGGTGTGCGAGTGTCTTCGAGTGCAAAGAAAGCTCTTTGCATCATGTAAACAAAACTAAATGGCAGAAGCCCTATGACGAACGCAGCAATCACATTTCCAAGCGCAACAGCTGATGAATACTCAGAGGCAAACACTCTCGCAATTGGATAACTCAAAACAATTAGCAACACGCTGGCAATCACACTCACCATCGCAATCACTCGAAGTGCTGTGGTGAGATCGACTTTGAACTTTTCCATCTCGCCCGACTGGTGATGCTCACTCATTCTGGTGAAGTAGGCAGTTGCAATTGAAACAGTGACAACTGAATGTGGCAGCATGAAGATCAGCCAAGCAATCGCAGCTGCCGCAACCGATGCAACCGCCTCACCACTACCTCTACCAACCGCAGCGGTTGATGCAACAGCGGTTTGCACGATTCCGCCAACTTGTGTAACTAACACCATTGCTAGCGACCAAGACGCTGCCTTGAGTGCAGGCCTTAGACCAAAACCCCGGAACTGAAAATTCAGATTCAACTTCAATCCGATTCTTCGCCAGCTAACTAAAAGAATCAGTGCCTGAGCTGCAACACCAGCGGTAGCAGATCCTGCAAGCAGTGCAATCTGATCAGCACCCCACTGGCTAATTGGCCTGGTTCCATTTGGGTCAGCGGCAAAAATAAATATGAAAAGTGCAAGTCCGATAAGCGAGACGACATTGTTTAGAACCGGCGCCCACATAAAGGGCCCAAAGGCTTTTCTGGAATTCAGCACCTCACCCAGAATCGAGTAAAGACCATAGAAGAACAGCTGCGGCAAACACCAGTAGGCAAAGGCCGTAGCAAGCGCCAGTTGCTGTTCACTCCAACCGGAGGTGTAGATACGAACCAACACCGGGGCGGCAATTGTGAACAAAACCGTGACAGAGAAAAAGACTGTGATTGCCAAAGTGACAAAGCGATCTACGTAACCCTTGCCACCATCGCTATTACTTCTTGCCTTCACAAGTTGCGGGACCATCACCGCATTCAAAACACCACCAACGATGATTGCGTATACGCTGTTTGGTAATTGATTAGCAACACCAAATGCGTCAGCAGCATCGGTAGTAACACCAATGGCAGCCGCCAATAAAACAGCACGAGCAAAACCTAAGATGCGAGAGACGACTGTGCCACTCGCCATAATCACCGAAGAGCGAGTTACTGAAGGATTATGTTCAGTCAATGCTTCTCCGTCTCAGTTTCAAAGTTGTTCTCGCAACCCCAACAATGACGAGAGCAAACATCACAACGCCAAATGTCACAAGCAAAAATAGCTCCACGTCGTAGTTGACGTTGATAGTTATGAGCTGATCTTGAGAAACTTTTTCTCCATTTACCTCTAGCCAAACTCTTAGCTGCACCGGCCCATTGGCAATTGCTCTGACCGGCAACTCAACTACTTCTGTGCTCTGGGCGGGGATTAAGACCGTGACATCTTCTAAGACCTCCAGGCGGAAGCTGGTGCTCTCGGCCTTGAGTACAACCTCTACTGGCTCAAGATCCGGGTTAGAAACTGTCACTGGAATTCGGGCATCTCTTGCCACCAAGTTGATTTGGGAGCCGGGAACCACTTCTGGGTCGGCGCTCGCGGGAAGCGGAATCAATAGAAAGACCAAAGCAAGAGCTATTTTCTTCATGGCATCATGTCCACAGCTCGCATCGCCACTTTGCGCTCATTGTCATGCGCTAAAACTTCTTCCAACTTGCTGATTGGAAACCAGGCAGCTTTTAGTACTTCGCCCTCCGGATCTTCTTCATGGGTCAAAGAACCACCAACTTGCTTCATTAGAAAGTGGTGAACAGTCTTTTTGATTCTGACTGGCCCCAGTCTGAATGAATAGGTAATCTCACCAATCTTCTTGATGATCTCTGCCTGGATTCCGGTTTCTTCTTGAACTTCCCTGAGGGCAGTTTCTTCCAGACCCTCACCTTTTTCTTGGTGGCCCTTGGGGATTACCCAATCCTCGCTACCACCGCGGTTGCGATGGCTAATTAGCGCAACCATCGACGGGTCATCCGCGGCGATCACTAGCCCACCAGCGGAAACCTCAATTTGGGTTCTGATTCGAACCGGAGTCATACCCCAACTCTACTTGGGGGCCTATGGCAAGCTAATCCCATGCAAGAGGTGGCGAAAGCGCTAGCGCAGCTAGCTGAAAACACCCAGCAGCCAGTGGTTGAAACACTCGCTGCCGCATTCTCCAAAGCAGGTTTTGAACTAGCACTGGTTGGCGGCCCAGTCAGAGACGCACTGCTTGGCATAAAGACCACCGATCTTGATTTCACCACCAACGCCCATCCCGATGACATTTTCAAAGTTGTCAAACCACTTGCCGATGCAACTTGGGATGTTGGAAGAGAATTCGGAACCATTGCGGCTGAAATAAAGGGCGAGCGGGTTGAGATCACGACCTATCGCGCAGATTCTTATGATCCAAAAACCAGAAAACCAACCGTTGAATTCGGTGACAACTTAGAAGACGATCTGAAGCGTAGAGACTTCACCATCAACGCAATGGCACTAAGACTGCCTGACCGAGTGTTTGTTGACCCTCACGAAGGACTAAGAGATCTGCAACTAAAGACTCTTCGAACACCATCAACCGCAGAAGTTAGTTTTTCAGACGACCCACTGCGCATGCTTCGCGCAGCAAGATTTTCTTCTCAACTAAATCTGTCAATTGAACCATCAGCTTTTGATGCAATGGTTGAACTCAAAGATCGAATCAGAATAATTTCTGCTGAGCGTATTCGAGACGAACTCACAAAACTTTTACTAACCGACAACCCAACTATCGGTTTAGAACTTCTAGTTGACTCAGGACTTGCTGCCATTATTCTTCCCGAGCTAACGGCACTAAAGCTTGAAACTGATGAGCACATGCGACACAAAGATGTTTATCAACACACACTCACTGTCTTAATGCAAGCAATTGATTACGAAAAGAATTACCAATTAGAAAAAGACATTGTTGTTCGTCTAGCGGCGCTACTGCACGACATTGGAAAACCTGCCACTAGAAAACTAGATGGGAAGTTGGTTACTTTTTATCACCATGATGTGGTTGGCGCAAAGCTCGCTAAGAAGCGACTAACCGAACTTCGTTTTTCAAATGATCAAGTTGACTCTGTCAGTAAGTTGATTGAGCTCCACCTTCGCTTCTTTGGCTATTCTGATTCGCAGTGGACAGACAGTGCTGTAAGAAGGTATGTAAGAGATGCGGGCGATGAACTAGATCGTCTTCACATCCTCACAAGATCCGATGTCACCACCAGGAACCAAAAGAAGGCGGAGCGACTCGCTCATGCCTATGACGATCTGGAACAAAGAATTGCTCAGCTAAGAGAACAAGAAGAACTTGACTCGATTCGCCCCGAACTCGATGGCAACCAAATCATGGAAATTCTTGGAATCGGACCTTCTCGAGAAGTTGGTCTGGCCTATGACTATTTATTAGAGGTGAGGCTGGACGAGGGCGAGATAGGCCCGGAGGCCGCTAAAAACCGCTTGCTTAGCTGGTGGCAAGCCCGTTAGAGTAGTGCGGTTGCCCTGGGCAACCATGCATTTACCCTCCTGTCACGGAAAGGCCGTGACCGTTTAGTCCGAAGGAGGTGGGTTAGCTATGCATAGCTATGAACTGATGGTGATTTTTGACCCATCATATGACGAGAAGTCAGTTACATCCGGTCTGACCAACTACCTAAAAGTCATCACCAATGGTGGCGGAACTGTAGACAAGGTTGACGTCTGGGGTCGTCGCAAGATGACATACGAAATCAAGAAGCACGCTGAAGGCATCTACGCGGTTGTCAACGTAACCTCCGGTTACGAGGCTGTCGTTGAGCTTGACCGCCAGCTAAAGCTTTCTGAGAGCGTGCTAAGAACCAAGGTATTGAAGCTAGAAGACGCAGTCTTCAGCATCAACCCAATTGAGTTCGTGCCAGATGCCAGAGCACCACGTGCTCCACGTCCAGGCGGCAAGCGTCCAGCTAGGACCAAATAATGGCCGGCGAAGTTAACGTAACGATTGTTGGCAACCTTGCCGATGATCCAGAACTTCGCTACACCCAAAACGGAATTGCAGTTGTTTCTGTTCGAGTAGGTTCAACTCCTCGCACCTTCAACCGCACCACCAACGAATGGGTGGACGGCGACACTGTTTGGGTTCGCTGCACCGCTTGGCGCGAAGCTGCTGAGAACATCGCACAATCTCTAACTAAGGGATCACGTGTTGTTGTTACCGGCCGCCTAAAAGCCCCATCTGCATATCAAACAGCGCAAGGCGAAGCACGTGCTTCACTTGAGCTAGAGATCGATGAGATTGGTCCAAGCCTTCGCTACGCAACTGCTGCGGTTACTCGCAGAGCACGCGAAGCTGCAATCGAATCACCATGGGCAGGCGAGAAGCCAGCAGCCAACAATCCAGCCGATGCTTGGGCAAACCCAGCAGAAGCAGCCGTGGACGAAGCACCGTTCTAAAGACTTAGGAGAGAAAGAAAAATGGCAGGAAAAGGACAAGACCGTCGCAAGAAGATGATGTCTTCAAAGTACGCAAAACTTGCACCGGTTAAAACAATCAAGATTGAAGTTATCGACTACAAAGATGTCGCAACACTTCGCAAGTTCATTTCAGATCGTGGCAAGATCCGCGCTCGTCGCATCACTGGTGCAACTGTGCAGGATCAGCGCAAGATCGCTAAGGCAATCAAGAACGCACGTGAGATGGCACTTCTGCCATACGCAGGCGCAGGACGCTAGGGAGAAATAAATGTCAAAACTAATTCTGACTAACGAAGTCTCTGGTCTTGGAAGCGCTGGCGATGTTGTTGAGGTGAAGGATGGTTACGCACGTAACTACCTGATTCCGAACGGCCTTGCAGTTGCTTGGACCAAGGGCGGCGAGAAGCAGGTTGCTTCAATCCGCGCGGCTCGCAACGCACGCGCTATTGCCAGCGAAGAGGAAGCTAAGTCGCTAAAGGCGAAGCTGGAGCAGGCTCCAATCAAGATCACCATGCGCTCAGGTATCAACGGCCGTCTATTCGGTGCCGTGAAGACTGCTGACGTAGCTGCTGCTGTTGCAGCTCTTGGCTACGGCGAGCTAGACAAGCGCAAGATCGAGCTTGGAACTACCATTCGCACCATCGGTCGCTACGACGTGACCATCCGCCTAACCGGTGAGATTGTGGCCAAGGCCACCATCCAGGTGGTTAGCGCGAAGTAATTCGAGGTAAGCAAAGGCCGATTCGCCCCTGGGCGTGTCGGCTTTTTTGCTACTTTGTCCAAGTTATCCACAACCCTCAGCCGCGGCTTGAAAGTTTTCCACGAATTTTTATTCACAAGAAAACCCTTGAATTTACGGGCCTTTTGAGAAGTTTTGTGACTTATCCACAGGTTATCCACAACCCCATTCGGCGTGTTTACACAGGCTTATCCACAGTTATCCACAGGCTAATTTGAAAGATAGATGTCCTAGTCCCAAGCTATACAGGTTCTGAGCATTTGGAGGGCAAAGAATGTCGATGTTGGCACCGGTACCCATGGGTGATGCCAGGGTTATCCCGCACAACATCGAAGCAGAACAATCAACTCTCGGCGGCATGCTTTTATCGCAAGAAGCAATTGCCGATGTTCTGGAGACAGTAACAGGCTCCGATTTTTACGCACCAAAACACGAAATTATTTTTAACGCAATCATTTATTTGTTTGGACGCGGAGAGCCAACCGATGTCATTGCTGTTACTGATTATTTGAATAAGCAAGGCAATTTATTAAAAGCTGGTGGCGCTGATTACCTCCATTCACTATCAAGTTTCGTTCCAACAGCAGCAAACGCTGGTTACTACGCAAAGATTGTTGCTGACAAAGCAATTCTTCGCAGACTAATTGATGCTGGAACAAGAATTGCTCAGTCTGGCTATGAGAGCCAGGGAGAAGTTGAGGATCTGGTTAACCAAGCCCAGTCCGAAGTCTTCGCCGTCGTAAGTCAAACTGCAAAAGAAGATTACGTTGGCCTGAGCGAATCCATTGACTTCGCAATTCGCGATATCGAAGCTGCCCAAAATCGCGGCGGTGATCTAACCGGTATTCCAACTGGATTTACAAACCTTGACACCTACACCCACGGTTTCCACTCGGGACAGCTGGTAATTGTTGCTGCGCGTCCGTCCGTTGGTAAATCAACATTTGCTTTAGACATTGCACGAAATGCAGCAATCAAACACAACCAGGCCACAATCTTCTTCTCACTCGAAATGGGTCGCTCAGAAATCGCCATGCGCATGCTTTCTGCAGAGAGCGGGATTTATTTACAGAGCATGCGTAAGGGAACACTTACCGAAGGTGATTGGGCGAAGCTTGCCGCGGTAAGAGGAAAGATCAACGATGCACCGCTTTACATCGACGACAGTCCAAATATGTCGCTGGTGGAAATCAGAGCAAAGTGCCGTCGCCTCGCTCAGCAGGTTCAGCTGAAGATGGTTGTAATCGACTACATCCAGCTGATGACGAGTGGAAAGAAGGTCGAGTCCAGACAGCAAGAAGTGTCCGAGTTCTCCCGTGCACTGAAGCTGCTATCAAAGGAGCTCGGCGTCCCGGTTGTTGCACTGTCGCAGCTAAATCGACAGGCGGAACAGACCAAGGACAAAAGGCCGGAGCTTTCGCAGCTCCGTGAGTCCGGATCGCTGGAGCAGGATGCCGACGTTGTCATCCTGCTCCATCGCGAAGGTTTATTTGAAAAAGATCACCCAAGAGCTGGTGAAGCAGACCTTATTCTGGCCAAGCAGAGAAACGGACCTACCGGAACTGTCACAGTTGCGTTCCAAGGTCAGTACTCACGCTTTGTAAATATGCCAAGCTAGCTTCGTGCGAACCTCCCATTTCCCTAGAGCAGTTTTTGCGCTCGCTGGCGGACTTTTCATTACTTTCAGTCAGTCGCATGCCGCAGTGATTGGACTGAGTGTTTTCATAGCATTTGCACTGTTTACATCTGTTTCAACTTTTTTGGTTGAGCGGAAATCGGCCACAAAAAACCTTTTCGCACTTTCAATTGTAAATTTGATTGGTGGATTGTTTGGACTTGTTGCATTCATTCAATCGGGCGGTTTCGGAACAGATTGGTATGCAGTTGCAGGGTCGGGTGACAGCTATTCGCCAGCCAGTTCGCAGCTTGGTCTATTCCTAACTATCGTCGCCGGCTGGGCGATTGTGGTTGGAGCAATTGAGATTTATTTGGCTTCGAAGGAGGGCTTTAGCGAGCGAAGTGGCCGAGACTATCTGATCAGTGCGTTCTTCTCGTTGGCATTAGCTGCACTGTTTTTGCTTGTAGCGCCTGACGTTGTCTCAAGTGTTGGTTTCTTTGGTGCCTATCTGATTTTGCTTGGCGTTCACTGGGGCATCGCCGCTTTCGGTGAAGGAAAGAAGTTAGGCTAGACGAATGCGTCGTTTTGCGAATCTCAAATCTTATTTAGTTTTCTCTTTTTCAGCTGCCATCTTTGTGGGCATTCTCGTTGCCTTCGGCACACGCAAACTTGAACATGCAATCATTGGCGCGCTAATTGCATTTATTGTTTCGATTGTGCTTGTTGCGACTTTGGATTTAAGTTTCAAACCTGACGAGCAAGACCCGAACAAGCCAAGGCTTCGCTAAATATCCTTAGCTAGCTTGGTTGCAATCCCGATGTAATCCTGTGGCTTTAGTCGCATCAGTCTGTCTTTGGCTTCTTGCGAAATTTCTAGTCCGTTTATAAAAGCAAGGATCTCTTCCTGGCCCACTCGCTTCCCACGTGTCAGCTCTTTGAGTTGAGCGTATGGGTCTTCAATCTTTGAATTTCCTTTGGCAACTTCAGCTCTGATGACAGTCTGGATTGCTTCCGCAAGTACTTCCCAGTTATCGAGTAGGTCGGTCAGCATGGCGGAGTGAGCAACGGCAAGTTCCTTCAGGCCAGCACGAATATTTTCAATTGCCAATAGAGAGTGACCAACACCAACTCCAATGTTTCTTTGAGCAGATGAATCGGTTAGATCTCTTTGCAATCTTGAAGTGGTCAAGGTCGCGGCAAGTGAGTCAAGAATTGCATTTGAAAGCTCTAGGTTTGCCTCAGCATTTTCAAACCTAATTGGATTGATTTTGTGTGGCATCGTCGAAGAACCAGTTGATCCAGCAGGCGGGGTTTGTTTGAAGTAGCCAAGTGAGATGTAGGTCCAGATATCGGTTGCCAGGTTGTGGGCAATTCGGTTGAAGTGAGAAACCTTTTGGAATAGCTCCGACTGCCAGTCATGCGATTCAATCTGAGTTGTAAATGGGTTTAGTTCAACGCCAAGGCTTTCTAGGAAAGCGGCTGATTGTTTCTGCCAATCAACACTTTCATCAACGGCGACGTGGGCAGCGTAAGTACCCGTTGCACCAGAAAACTTGCCAAGAAGTGGCTGACCATCAATTCGATTGAGCTGTCGATCAAATCGATGCACAAACACAGCCAGCTCTTTGCCAAGTGTGGTTGGGGTTGCCGGTTGACCATGGGTTCTAGAGAGCATGGCGACATCGGCATGCTCTCTAGATAGTGCTCGCAACTCGTCAGTCAGCGCTTTGGCTGCTGGGATCCAGACGTTGTCGAATCCATCGCGAATATTTATTGCATAGCTGAGGTTGTTGACATCCTCAGAGGTGAGGGCGAAGTGAACCAGTTCATTGAGATCGCCTCTACCAATGTGAGATAGCTTTTCGCGAATCAGGTATTCAACTGCTTTTACATCGTGTCTTGTTTTCTTCTCAAGCTCCTGCAGTTTGCTAACTGTTGAGTCATCAAACTGTTCGTGAAGCTTGTGCAGATTTTGTTTTTCAGAATCCGTGAGCGGTCTTCCGATTTTCAACAAATCTTTATCGGTGAGCCATATCAGCCATTCAACTTCAATCCTGATTCTTGCTCTGTTCAGAGCGGCTTCCGAGAAGTAGTCAGAGAGCGGGGCAACCACTGCGCGATAGCGACCATCTAGTGGACTTAGCGGTTGCGGAGAAAGATTGCTCACGCGCCCATTTTGCCCCATAGACCACTTATTCACTGGCCTTGACTAGCTAGATAGAAAAAGAACTACTTGATCTTGAGGATTCTTAGAACAAATCGGGTGACGAAGCTGGCTAGCGCCATCACGATGGCAGCCAGAATTGCCCAGCCCAGGCTGGCAATCGACAGACCCTCTTCTGTGAACCCCTCAATTGAGATCACATCAACACCGATCTGTCGTGATAACCATGAGACAAGTAGCAGCATCGCTCCATTGATGACAAATGCGATCAGCCCAAAAGTGATGATGTAGAGCGGGGCTGCCAACACCTTAATCACAGGAGCAACCACCGCGTTGACGATTCCAAACAGACCACCAAGCAAGAGAAATGTGCCGATTGTCTCCCACAAGCCGTCTCCACCGTAGGGAACAACATTCACCTGCGGAATTAGTTGGGTTGCCACAAAAAGCCCGACGGCATTGACCAAGGAGGTCACTAAAAATCTCAACATAAATCCAATTCTGTCAGTGCCTCGGTAGATTAGCCCTGATGAATCCCAAAACTCCGGAACCGATGCTGCAGCTTCTCTCCCCAGAGGGCGTTTATGGCGTTGACAAGGAGTTTGCTCGCTACGGAGCAATCATCGACTCGCTCTCTGAGCTTCAGCTGAAAACTCTGTACCGCGACATGGCCCGAATCAGAAGATTCGATCAAGAAGCCATTGCCCTTCAAAGGCAAGGACAGCTGGGACTGTGGGTTCCAGCAATCGGGCAAGAAGCCGCTCAGATTGGTTCTGGATATGCGGTTGGGAAAAACGACCACATCTTCCCCAGTTATCGTGAACACGGAGTAGCAATCACCCACGGTGTTGAGCTGATGTCAATTCTAAAAATGATGCGTGGTGTGAATCATGGAGGCTGGAATCCAGAAGAGACCAGATTCCATCTATATGCAATTGTTTTAGGAACTCAGGTTCTGCATGCGGTTGGTTATGCCATGGGTGTGAAGCTGGATGGAAAAGTTGGCACCGGCAATAAAGCAGAAGACCTAGCAGTCATTTCTTACTTTGGCGATGGCGCAACGGCTGAGGGCGATGTTTCCGAAGCCCTGCTATTTGCTGCAGTCAATGAAGCACCAATCATGTTCTTTATTCAAAATAACCAATGGGCCATTTCAGCAAACATCGATTCTCAAACCAAGGTTCCCCTATATAGAAGAGGTGAGGGCTTTGGTGTTCCTGGCATGCGAATCGATGGAAACGATGTCCTTGCCTGCTACGCCGCAACGAAATATCACATGGATGAAATTCGCGAAGGATCAGGGCCCTTCTTGCTTGAAGCCCTCACTTATCGCATCGGTGCTCACACCACATCCGACGACCCAACCAAGTATCGAGATGAAGCAGAAGTCGATGAGTGGCGAGCGAAAGACCCAATCAAGCGCTTTGAGATTTTCCTGCGCAAGCAAGGTATTGGGAATGACTTCTTTGAAGAAGTTGCTCATGCCGGCGATCAGCTTGCTGCAGAAATCAGAGAGCAGACCTTTGCTCTAACAAAGCCTCCACTGGACCACATCTTTGATTTTGTTTACTCAGATCCGCATCCAGAAATTGAGCAGCAGAAGGCTTGGCTGAGAGCATACGAAGAGCAAATGGGGTCGCATGAGTAACTATCGCGATCTGGCAATTGCTAAAGCAATCAACATGGGTCTGCAGAGGGCAATGCAAAAAGACAACAAGGTCTTAATGTTTGGCGAAGACGTTGCCGAGCTTGGTGGTGTATTCCGGGTTACCGAAGGCTTGCTCGACGAGTTTGGTCCAAACAGAATCTTCAATACCCCAATTGCAGAATCAGGAATTATTGGAACTGCAATTGGTCTTGCGATGCGCGGATACAAACCTGTTACTGAAATTCAGTTTGATGGATTCATTTATCCCGCGTTTGATCAAATAATTACTCAGCTGGCAAAACTAACGTCCAGATCCGAAGGCTATCTCTCAATGCCGGTTGTCATCAGAATTCCCTATGGTGGTGGAATTGGGGCAGTCGAACACCACTCAGAAAGTCCTGAAGCATATTTTGCTCACACCGCAGGTCTTCGAGTAATTACTCCATCAAATCCCAATGATGCTTACTGGATGATTCAGCAAGCTATCGAATCCAAAGATCCAGTTATCTTTTTAGAACCAAAGCGCAGATACTGGCAGAAGGGTCCAGTGAATCTGGACATTCCACCGATGCCAATGCACTCAGCCAGATTGCTGCGAGAGGGATCCGATGTCACTCTTCTTGCCTACGGCCCAATGGTTTCAACAGCACTGCAAGCTGCTGAGATTGGAGCAGAAGAGGGATTCAGCATTGAGGTAATCGATATTCGATCACTCTCACCAATTGATTACCCAACCCTGATTGCCTCAGCTCAAAAAACCGGCAGGGTTGTCATTGCCCATGAAGCACCAACCAACGTCAGCATCTCGAGCGAGATTGCAGCCCGCATAGCCGAGCAGGCCTTCTATTCACTGGAGGCCCCAGTCTTGAGAGTGGGTGGTTTTGACACCCCTTACCCACCAGCCAAGCTGGAGGAGGAGTACCTGCCAGATGCCGACCGCATCCTGGAGGCAGTCGATCGAGTGATGGCTTACTAGGGTAAATCCATGACAATCGCCAAGTTCCCACTGCCAGATGTCGGAGAAGGTCTGACCGAGGCCGAGATTGTCTCCTGGAAGGTTGCCCCTGGCGACAAGGTTTCTGTCAATCAAACGATTTGTGAAATTGAAACGGCCAAAAGCGTCGTTGAACTTCCTTGCCCATTTGAGGGTGAAGTTTCTGAGCTGCTTGTAAATGAAGGCGACACAGTCGAAGTTGGGACACCAATCATTGCTGTCAGTGTCGCAGGCAGTGCTCCGCAACTTGTGAAAGAAGAAGACACTGGAGCTGAATATAAACTTCCAACTTTGGTTGGTTATGGCGACACCGGTGATGCTAAGTCAAGAAGAAGAGCCGTCAAGGCAGCACCTATCTCAACCGCCATTCCAGTTTCAATGGTCAGAGCTGCAGTTGCTGCAGACTCAGCAATGGCAAAGCCGCCAATTAGAAAACTTGCAAAAGAACTCGGTGTTGAACTATCAAATGTCACCGGCACCGGTTTGCATGGTGAAATCACACGTGAAGATGTAATTGGTGCAGCATCGCAAGCTTCTGTCTTTAAAAACCTAACAACACCCGCTCAACCAACTGAGCGCGAGGAAAGAATTCCTGTTAAGGGTGTTCGCAAAGCAATCGCAACGGCGATGGTGAAGAGCGCCTTCACTGCTCCTCACGTCAGCATCTTTGTTGATGTTGATGCAACAAGAACTATGGAGTATGTCAAGCGACTAAAGAACTCAGTTGACTTTGCTGGCATTAAGGTCACACCACTTTTGATTATGGCGAAGGCAATGATCTGGGCAGTAAGAAGAAACCGAATGGTGAACTCAACCTGGACCGATAGTGAAATCATTGTTCACAACTTCGTCAACCTTGGAATTGCCGCAGCAACCCCAAGAGGGCTAATCGTTCCAAACATCAAAGATGCCGACAAGATGAATTTGCTAGAACTTGCTCAAGCAATTGAACAACTTGCAGCAACTGCTCGAGATGGCAAGACAACCCCCGAGGATATGGCGAATGGAACAATTACCATCACCAACATCGGTGTGTTTGGTGTTGACACTGGAACACCAATTCTGAACCCGGGTGAAGTTTCGATTGTTGCTCTTGGCTCAATCAGAAAGAAGCCCTGGGTTGTTGATGATGAGATCGTGGTCAGGCACGTGACCACCATCGGCGCCACCTTCGACCACCGGGTGGTGGACGGGGACGTGGCTTCCAGGTTCGTCCAGGATGTGGCCAGCGTCATTGAAGAACCAGCACTGCTGCTGGATTAGTTATTGACAATCATTTTCAATAAGCCCTAGACTATCCCTATGCGCTCATGGATCAAATCAATTGGTGCGGCACTGGTTGTCGCGTTTATGGCAGCTGGCCTCTACACCCTCTACATCAACTGGACTAACAGCGGTAATCCGCTCAACCCAACCCCAACCCTCACTCGTGAAGGCGAGACGGGCAAGATCAAGGTTGTCACGTCAACCAACGTCTGGGCATCGGTAGTTGAAATTGTTGGTGGTGAATGGGTTGAGGTGACAGCAATTATCACTGACCCAATGCAAGACCCTCACTCTTATGAAGCAAGCGCAAGAGATCAGCTTGCTGTCTCCGAAGCAGACTTAGTAATTGCTAATGGTGGTGGTTATGACGACTTCCTTACGCAACTTGTTGAGGCGAGTGAGGGCGAGAGAATCTTCCTGAAGCTTGTAGAAGGCGAGCACATTCACGCCGGTGAAGCTCATTCTGGAGAAGCACACGCCG
>CAYXWU010000016.1:14206-16950 GCA_964468885.1 uncultured Aquiluna sp.
CACGCCGGTGAAGCTCATTCTGGAGAAGCACACGCCGAAGAAGGCCACAGCGAAGAGCATGGCCATGATCACGAGCACGGTAACGAACACATCTGGTATGAGTTGGAAATGGTCGCTAAAGCAGCTGACATGATCAAAGAGTCAATCATTGAACTTCGTCCAGAATCTTCTGCTGCATTAACTGAGAAGTACGACTTCTTCCTTTCAGAACTTTCAAATCTCGAAATCAGAATTGAAGCGGTAAGAGAGAGGCTGCAGGGAACCGGCTTTTTGGCAACCGAGGGCGTTGGCAATCTTCTGCTTGAAGATGCAGGCTTTACCAACCTAACGCCCGAAGCATTGGCCGATGCAGTTGAAGAGGAAACGGAAGTTCCCGCAGCTGCCTTGAAGCGCGCCCAGGACCTAATTCGCAATGGACTAGTTGCTGTATTGGTAGTCAACCAACAAACAGCCGATCCGGTTAGTCAACAACTCGAGAAACTGGCAAACAGAGAAGGAGTTGTCGTTTTGAAGTTGAGTGAGTTAATAACCGATCCAGGCCAGGATTACTTGGACTGGATGGCAAGCATCCTGGATCAGATTCAAGAAGCTGTTTATTAGTGTCACTGCTTCAAATCCAAAATGCTTCGCTCGCTTTTGGTGAGCGGACGCTTTGGTCTGAGCTATCGCTGAGTGTTGAAAGCGGAGAGTTCATTGCTTTGATCGGGGCCAACGGCTCTGGTAAATCGATGCTGCTCAAGACAATCATTGGCTCCCAGCCACTCAGCAGTGGAAGCATCGATTTGTTCGGAGAAAAACCAGGCAAGCAAAATCACCAGATTGGCTACGTACCTCAGCATCGAGCAAGTGACCAAGGACTCCCGTTGCTCGTCAAAGATGCTGTTCGATTTGGTCTTGACGGTCACCGCTTTGGCTTGGCAGGACAGAAAAACGCCGAGCAGCTGGTCATGGCGGCGCTCGCAGAAGTTGATGCTGCTGAGCTTGCAAATAAGCGAGTTGGGTCATTATCTGGCGGTGAGATGCAGCGGGTTCGCGTGGCCCAGGCAATCATTTCAAGCCCAAAATTGCTGTTAGCTGATGAGCCGCTGAGCGCATTGGACCTGAACCACCAAAAGAGAATCAGCGATCTAATCAACGAGCAGCGAAAACGACTTGAGTCAGCAGTTATCTTCGTGACCCACGACCTCAACCCAATCATCGAATACGTGGACAGGGTTATTTATCTGGCTCAAGGCAAGCACTCAATCGGAACAACCGATGAAGTTATGCGCAGCGATGTTCTTTCAAAGCTTTACGGAACTGAAATTGATGTTGTGAGAAACCAAGGAAGAATTGTCGTTTTAGGAGCACACGATCACCAGCACCATGACGAGGAGCACTGGGCATGATCGACTTCTCCGACATCATCAACTTCTCTGATTACGACCAACTAATACCGCTGGTCTTCAATTCAATTCTTGCCGGCGCACTACTTGCAGTTATTGGTGGTTTAGTTGGTGTCTTTGTAATGCACAGAGAACTCTCATTTGCTGTGCACGGAATCTCGGAACTTTCATTTGCTGGCGCGGCTGTGTTTTTGCTGATTGGCCTTGATGTTGTTTTTGGATCTGTCTTTGGGTCTTTTCTGGCAGCGCTCATCATTGCTCTGCTCGGCGATCGAGCAAGAGATAGAAATTCCATCGTCGCCGTCTTGATGCCTTTCGGTTTGGGTATTGGAATTTTGGCACTCGCTCTTTATCCGGGCAGGGCCGCTAACAAGTTTGGACTTCTAACTGGTCAGATTGTTGCCGTTGATGACCCCAAGCTTGGCGCGATGGCAGTGATTGCGTTTGTGGTAATTACAACCCTGCTCATAATCTGGCGACCACTGAGTTTCGCATCGCTTGATCAAGAAGTTGCTGTAGCAAGAGGCGTGAAAACTAGATTGCTGGGAATTGTTTTCATTCTTCTGCTTGGTTTAGCAGTTGCCGCAGCTGTTCAGATTGTTGGCGCACTGTTGGTCCTGGCACTACTGGTGACGCCAGCGGCAGCTGCCCTTCGGCTCTCCTCATCGCAGGTCTTAGTTCCAATCTTGAGTGTTATCTTTGCGCTAGTTGCAATGGTTGGTGGAACTCTGCTGGCTCTAGGCGGGACACTTCCGATCAGCCCCTATGTCACCACCATCTCGTTCCTTATTTATCTAATTGCAAGGGGTATTGCTTTTGTGAGGGCTAGAGCATGATTCAAAGGCGCAATACTTGGCAGAAGACAGCTGTTATTGATCAGCTGAGCAAAACCGAAGAGTTCTTGTCAGCCCAGCAGCTGCACCAGAAGATTGAAAAAGCAGGCAAGAAGCTTGGTTTAACTACCGTCTATCGGGCTCTAACTGAGCTGGTTGAACAAGGCGTTGCAGACAGCCTGCTAACGGATGGGGAAGCCAGATACCGAATCTGCCAACCTGAACACCACCATCACCTCACCTGCCTCAGCTGCGGCAAAGCCGTTGAGTTTGAGCTCTCAGGCTTTGAAGAGCAGATCGAGAAAATGGCCAAAAAACACGGGTTTTCAGGGGTCTCCCACCAGGTCGAACTAACTGGCTTGTGCTCCCGCTGCCGCTAACTGGGACTTGCCCCTAGGGCCAGCTTTCACCTAAACTTGGGGGGTTGTCGGGGCCTAGCCCCAAAACAATCCCAAAATCATGCAGTTGGGCAAACGCGCCCAAGGAGGAAAAATGGCAGCTTACTGCCAGGTGACGCAGACTGGAC
>CAYXWU010000017.1:0-9458 GCA_964468885.1 uncultured Aquiluna sp.
CTTTTGCCTTTTCAACTGAGGAGAGAAAATCAGCTTGAGTTGTGTTTGACAAATAATCCTCGGCGGCTGTTTCCGTGCCAGAAATTAGTGCAGGAGTTGGCTCTCTCAGCTTTTGTTCTAGATTCGAAATCTGGGTGATGGCTTCTTCATACTTTTTTTCGATTGAACCATGCCCATCAAGGAAAACCAGACTCACCAGCACCAATTCCGACCGAAGGTGATCCACAATCACTAGCTCAGAAAACTGCAAAAAAGAGTAAAGCGGAAGTTGGTAAGCCGAACGCTTTCGATTTGGAAGATTCTCAAGCTTTTCCGTTAGTCCCCAACTGATAAATCCGACCAAACCTGAGGTTAGAGGATAATCACTTGGAGCACTTTTCCACTGCTCTTGCATTTGCCTTAGTGCATCTATGGGTTCGCTGGAAAGATCGCCAACCGGCAGCGCGGTCATGGCAGAAGACCAGGACGTGGAATCTCCAGCAGATATCTGCCCACGATTCCCAATCCCAATAAATGAAAATCGACCCCAAACACCTTGCTCTGCCGACTCTAGAAGAAAGGTATTTGGTCTGGAACCGCAAAGCTTGTGATACAACCCGACTGGGGTCTCTGTCCCGGCGAATAGCCGCTTTGTTACAGGCACAACGTTGTAAGTTCTTGCAAGCTCTTGAACTACTTGAAGCGTAATCATTCGTCCTCACAGAAACAGCTATTAGTGCCTAAGTGGCAAGTTGGTCCGTGAGGTCTGACCTTGGCGAGCACTGCATCGCTGTCACAATCTGCCTGTAGCGACACGAGATCAAGGTAGTTGCCGCTCGTTTCACCCTTAAGCCAACGTGTATTTCTTGACCTCGAAAAAAAGACAACCTTTCCAAGCTCCAATGACTCTCTGAGTGAATCATGGGTGGCATAGCCAAGCATCAAAACTTCATTTGACTTATGGTCCTGAACTATGACTGGGATAAGACCTTCCTTGTCGTACCTAAGCGAGCTCAAATCCAGCATTAGACACGCACCTCAACTCCATGTTCGGATAGTGCTGCCTTCACTTGACTAATCGTAAGGGAGCCAGAGTGAAAAACACTTGCTGCAAGTAATGCATCCGCGCCGCACTCAGTAGCTTCTAGGAAGTGAGCGAGACTTCCTGCTCCACCAGAGGCAATGATTGGAATGTTGCAGCTCTCTCTAACTAACCGCATGAGCTCAAGATCGAATCCTTGCTTTGTTCCATCTGCGTCCATGGAATTCACTAACAGTTCGCCAGCACCAAGTTCTGCCACCCTTTGAACCCAGTCCAATGCATCAATTTCAGTTAGTTCGGTACCGCCAAGTCGCGTCATTACGAATCCTGAACTGGTGGAACCTCTCTTTACATCTAGAGAAACTACCAAAACCTGTGAGCCGAACATGTCCGCAACCTCCTGCAGAAGTTGAGGATTCTCAATTGCCGCTGAACCAATCGAGACCTTATCTGCCCCGGCCGCTAACAAGTTCTTTACATCAGACGCGCTTCGGACTCCACCACCAACCGTGAGTGGAACAAAAGTTGACTCGGCGCACTCCTCAACCACTTGCAGCATTGTGGTTCTGCCTTCCAGCGATGCAGAAATGTCTAAGAGGGTTATTTCATCAGCACCCTCTACAAAGTACTTCTTGGACAATTCGACCGGATCTGCCACGTCTTGCAAGTCATTGAATTGAACGCCTTTAACCACTCGGCCGTCTTTGACGTCAAGGCAAGGAATGATTCGTAGCGCTGGCACTAAATTCTCGCTGCATGGAGTGACGTCACAAGTATTGCCTTGGCTCCAATGTCTGAAAGTTGATCCATAACGGCGTGGGTATCAGAAGCTCGAACCAGAGCGCGAACGGCAACCCAATTCTCATCCGCCAAGGGCGATAAAGTAGGAGACTCAATTCCAGGAGTGATCTTCATCGCTTTCTCAACTATTGCCTTTGGGCAGTCGTAGTCCATCAGAACGTACTCTCTGGCAACAATCACTCCTTCAATTCGCCTGAGCAATCGCTTAGTTTGATCAGACTTACCAGGCGCTGCAATTAGTCGAGCAGTTGAAGTAATCACTACTGGCCCGATAACGCGTAGGTTTGCCTTTCTCAGAGTGTTTCCGCTCGAAACAACATCTGCAACAGCATCGGCAACCCCGAGTCTTATTGCCGTTTCAACCGCACCGTCAAGTTTGACGATGTTTGCTAGCACTTTGTTTGTTTCGAGATAACGTTCAAGCAGTGTTGGATAGGCAGTAGCTATTCTCTTGCCCGCAAGTTCCTTCACGGCAGTCACATTAGAATCTGCAGCCACGGCCAACCTGAAAGTAGACTCGCCAAATCCTAAATTAGCAACTTCCTCTGCTTTCGAGGCCGAATCCATAAGTAGGTCCAACCCAGTAATTCCGGCATCAAGGGAACCCTCGCCAACATAGGTTGCTATGTCTCTAGGTCGCAGATAAAAAAATTCGACTTGGTTTGCTTCATCAACTAGGTGTAATTCGGCTGAATCACGACGTGTTGCATAACCGGCTTCCCTGAGAATTGAAACTGCGCTTTCAGAAAGGATTCCCTTATTTGGTATTGCGACTCTCAGCATTAGAGTTTCTCCTCTACTTCGGACAAGGTAATTCCCTTGGCAATTAACAAGAGTTGCAAGTGATAGATCAATTGGGACGCCTCTAGGGCTAGATCTTCATTGTTTTCATATTCTGCGGCCATCCAGACCTCAGCTGCCTCTTCAACAATTTTCTTTCCTATGCCATGCACGCCCTCAGCCAAAAGCCGCGCAGAATTGCTATCTGGAGGCATTACCTTTGAAATTTGCTCGAGTTCTGAATAGAGCGCATTGAATGACTTCATGGGCATAGGTTAGCGGTTATGAAATTGCCTTCAAAGCTTCGGTTTTGAGCGCCAGAATGTTTTGCTCGGGTTCCCCCGCTCCGAAGACCGCTGAGCCAGCAACCGCACAGTTTGCACCTAATGAAGCAAGCCTGCCTATGTTCTGTAACGTAACTCCCCCGTCAACTTGTAGAACCACTGACAGGCCGGAGCTTGTGATGTGTTCCGCGGCAACTGAGATCTTGGAAAGTGTGCTTTCTAGAAGCTTTTGTCCGCCAAACCCTGGCTCAACGGTCATTATCAGGAGCATGTCCAGCTCTTCAAGTAATGGAAAAGTAATTTCCACAGGCGTATTGGGCTTTATCGCTATCGCCGCTTTGGTACCCATCTCCCGAAGGCGTCTAATTGTCTTAACTGGATTCCCTGATGCCTCGATGTGAAAAGTGATGGAGTCCACCCCTAGCTCGGCATACTTGGGTGCTTCTATGTCCACATTTGAAATCATCAAATGCACGTCCAAAGGAATCGGGCTTACTTCCTGGATGCGCTTTACAACCGGCAAGCCAATGGTCAGATTTGGAACAAAGTGGTTGTCCATCACGTCGATGTGCGCAGAATCCGCTGAACGAATCCGATTTAAGTCTCGTTCAAGATTCACGAAATCTGCAGAGAGTATCGAGGGACTAATCAGCACGTCTCTACCCTACCTTTCGAAAGCCCGCCATGAACATTGAGTCTGTTTGATGCAGGTCAGTCCAAAGTTGAATTGTCCTGCGACTTTCATTGAGCGTTGTGTTTGGGCTAACTTTTCGCAGTATTGGCTTTAGGTCAATTAGTTCAACTTCGGGGTGTCTTTCGAGGGCATCGACTACCTGGGAATTGGTCTCGGAGACTACTGGCGAACAAGTTGAGTAAAGCAGCACCCCACCCAATCGAAGGGAAGCCAAGCCCGCATCCAATAGTTCAGATTGAATCCGATTCAAATTGGGAAGCTGAGTTGGCAACTTGCGCCAGCGTGATTCAGGCTTTCTTCGTAGAGACCCAAGCCCACTGCACGGAGCGTCAAGTAGAACTGCATCGAATGCTTCTCTCTTAACGCTTTGTCCTTCTGCTACAACAATTTCGACTCGTTCATCGAATCCAACAGCTTCCTCCACAAGTTTGGCTCGATGCTGAGCTGGCTCGTAGCAAACCAACTGCCCCTCACTGTCAAGACCGCTGAGAATTACCGCGGATTTTCCGCCAGGCCCTGAACACATGTCTAGGTATCTAGCACTTGGCTTCGATAGCTCCAACAGTGCCAACGCAACAAGTTGAGATCCCTGATCCTGCACTCGGACGTCACTTGCAAGAAATGGCTCAGGATTTCCATCCAAGACATATCCAATTGGAGAAACAGTTGATTTCTCAACATTAGATTGAATCAAACGCTCCCTTGCTTTCGAAGTGAGTGCCGCAAGATTTACTGAAGGAGTTTGATTGTTTGACTCCAATAACGCCTCCAGAGAATCTCGGTTATCGAGGGCAAGGGCGTCCATGAGAGCGCGCACAACCCATTCTGGGTGAGAGTGAACAATAGAAAAAGTAGTTACCCGCCCTAAGCCACTTGTTATCTCCTCGATAAGGTTGGCAAGGCCTCTTCTGTCTGCATTTCTAAGAATTGCATTAGCGAATCCTGAAGCCCGTGGTTGAATGCGCTTGATCAACTCAACTGATTCATTGATGGCAGCATGCGAAGGAATACGCATGCGAAACAACTGATGGAGTCCAAGCCTTAATGCAATCCGAACTTCGGTGTCGATTTGGCGGCTACTTGATAGCAAGTCAATTATCGAATCGTACTGCAGTTGCCAACGAAGAGTTCCATAGCTCAGCTCTTGAATCAGACCTCGATCTTGTTCCGAGACACCGCTTTTAACTAAGAAACTGGGTAGCAGCAAGTTTATGTATGAGTCATCATTTGCAACTCTTGCTAGTAGTTCAAAAGCAGCGACCCTGGCCTTACTCAAGGTTTTTCCCTGCGTAACCTCGATACCAGTCGGCGGCCAGCATTAGTTTTCCACCGGCCGGCTGCACCTCTAAAAGTTCTAGCAAGGAGCCCGAGCCGCAGGAAACTAAGACTTTTCCGTTTGAGATTTCAATTTCGCCTGGAGATAGCCTCTTGTCAGCCAGTGAGTTCCAATCAACTGAACCTATGGCGGCCGCTCTTAAGACTCGTAAATCTCTCTCGCCAGCTTTACACCATGCGACAGGTTCGGGATTGAATGCGTAGACCTTTCTCTGGAGTACAAGAGCTGTCTCTTTGAAATCGAGACGCGCTTCAGCTCGTGATATTTTTGGAGCGAATGTAGGGCTTCCCACTTGCGGTCTAGGGTCTTTTGGTTCCGCGAGATTGCGCAAAATCATCTTGCTGCCAGCCAACGCGAGATCCAACATAATTTCGCCAGCTGGCTTATCTTCGGGAAGGTCAACTTCCGAACTTTCGATGATAGGTCCTGTATCAAGCGTTGTTTCAAGCTGGAAGAGAGAAATTCCTTGACCACTCTTATAAATCAGAGAGTGCTGCAGCGGTGTTGCGCCTCGCCAAGTCGGCAAGACACTGAAATGAAGATTCCACCATGGAAATAGAGCCAGAGCGCTGTTGGGAATCAAAGAACCATAGGCGACGACTACTGCTAAATCAACATACGCAGATTGAATGCTCTGCAACTCATCCGATCCTATCTTGTTCGCTTTAAGAATCGGAATTGCGAGATCCTTTGCAGCAATCGAAACATCGGATGGTGTCATGATTCGCTTACGACCAACTGCTGAATCTTCTCGAGTGATGACCATTGCAATTTCATGCTCCTGGGCCAGTTCTTTCAGGACAATGGCTGCAACATCTGGAGTACCTGCAAAAAGAATCCTCACTAGATACCCTCCAAATCATCCATCACAACTGAAAAGCCACGAACATTTCTTTGACCCCTCACCACAGCTTTAGCTGAGGTTGCGATAGCTCTAAGTTCTAAAGCTACGTCGGGGCCTTTTGCATACTCAAAGCGAAACAGAGCTGTTGTTCCATCGCTCTTGATTTGCTCACAACTGTGACTCAAAAGCGCAGCGGTCGCCATCTGCAGTTGCTTCTGAGTGCCTGAAATCCGAACCAACCGAATAGCAGGTGGCAGTCTGAGTTGCTTAGCGTCATGATATGCAGATCGAGCTATCTCTCTGTGTTGCCAGAGAGCTAGTGGTTTACCAATTTGGTCTGATAAACCCGCAATGACGACTCTGCCATCTGGATGAATTAGCTCCATTGCCTCACACCAATCTCGCAACGCATTCTGTTCAGAGTGCAGGTTTTGACTAGAGAGCCAAATGTCGGGATCGAGAATCAAAAGCCCGCTATAACCCATTTTTAGCCTCGGCGCGCTACCGGGGGTTGCTACAACTATCTGGTTGACGCGTTCTGAAACATCAGGCTTCTTTTCCTGGGTTGCTTCATAAATTGTTGCATTTGCAAACATCTTGCCAATCTCTGCAGTTGTTCTGGCACTACCCGAGCGACCACGCCGAAAACTAGTTGCTCTGCAGTTCGCGCATTCGGTTATTGGCTTACTACAGATTCGACATTCAAACAAGTCGCGACTTCTCTCCCACCCGTAACCACCACATCGGCAGCGCAATCGTTCACCGCAGTCCTGACAATATGCAGCCGCAGAAGATCCCTTTCTGGGTAGTAGAACCAGCAGCGTTCCCTTTTTTAGAGACTCTTTAGCTAGCTTGATGCTCGCATCATCTATGCGATCTCCTGGACTTGAATAGGCAATGCGCGGCGGCTTCGATGAATTCTCGAGCTCCTTTAGATACCCAAGTTCAACTAATCGCTGAATTTCAACCGATCGATAAGGAGCTGCGAATAGGACGCTGGCTTTATTGGAAGTTCTCAGTAAAGCCAAATCTCGAAGGTTTGTGTGTGGCGAGCCAATTTCGCGGTAGCTCTCATCCGCGTCATCAGCTACTGCAACTAATCCAAGGTTTGCAACTGGCGCATAGACAGCGCTTCTGGTACCAACAATCACTCGCACTTGCCCAAGAGCTTTGTGGAAGTTTTGATATCTAGTGGACTTTGGCGTTGTCTCCCAAACGATGATTTCTAGATTAATCGACCTAGCCGCTTGCACTATCGCCTCAACATCAGCAGCCTCGGGGGCTATCAAGATTGAGGAGTTTCCTGCGGCCATTTGTTCAGCGGCCCTCTCTGCGAACAGCTTTGCCCACGCTGGAACCAGACCATCTGAAAGCATCACCTGGGTGCTAGTGAGAAGGGCCTCGTTTGAAGTGGACACAGAGCCAAGCGGCACTTGTTCAACAGGCGAAAGCGCAGTTCTTGGCATGTGGGCAGGACATGCCAGTTGCAGTATCTCGCCTAAAGCAACTACCTGGCGCAGCGAGACAGTTTTGCAAAACTCGAAGAGCTCCTTGGTTATAAAGGGCCTTTCCCCAACTACTGAGGTAATTTCTGTCTTTGCCCACTCGCTCTTTTCTAGAAGCTCAACCACAAGGCCTGTGGTCTCTGTCTTGGCGCGACCGAGCCTGAACTTCACTCTGGAGCCCCAAGTGATCGAGCTAGCAAGATGCTCCGGCACGAGAAAGTCGAACTCACGATCAAGCTGCAACAGCGGAGACTCAACCGCTACTCGAACGGCGGAAACCAAGGCTAACGACCAATCGCATCGATCAGATCGGCTGCGCGATCTGTGCGTTCCCATGTGAACTCCGGCAACTCTCGTCCAAAGTGTCCGTAAACGGAAGTCTTACTGAATATTGGTCTCCTGAGATCAAGATCTTCAATAATGGCTGCGGGTCTCAGGTCAAATACCTTGCTGATTGCATCTTGAATTTGCTCAACAGGGGCCTTCTCGGTACCAAAAGTTTCAACGAAGACTGCGACGGGCTTCGCCATACCAATTGCGTAGGCGACTTGGATCTCTGCTCGATCGGCTAGTCCAGCGGCAACCACATTCTTAGCAACCCAACGCATCGCATAGGCACCTGATCTATCAACCTTGGAAGGATCCTTACCCGAAAACGCTCCCCCGCCATGCCTAGCCATTCCGCCATAAGTGTCGACGATAATCTTGCGACCAGTTAGTCCGGCATCTCCTTGAGGTCCACCAATCACAAATCTTCCGGATGGATTAATAATGAATTGGGTATTAGAGAAATCCAGGCCGCTACTTCTCAACACTGGCTTGATTACTCGCTCCAAAGCTATGCTGGCTAATTCATCTTGAGCTAAATCTGGATGGTGCTGACTTGAAACCACCACCGTGCTTACAGATACTGGTCGCGTGCCGTCGTAGTCAACAGACACCTGTGTCTTTCCATCTGGACGTAGCAGTCCCTGTCCCAATTCACGTCGAACCAGACTCAATCTTTCGGCAAGCTGGTGCGCCAACAGAATTGGAGTTGGCATGAGAGCCTTAGTTTCTGAAGTTGCGTAGCCGAACATCATGCCTTGATCTCCGGCACCCTGTCCATTCAAGCGATCGACCTCGCCTCTACGCGCTTCAAGCGCGTTGTCTACGCCTAGTGCAATGTCTGGCGATTGCGCTCCTATCGAGACGGAGACCCCGCAGGAATTGCCGTCAAATCCGATCTCAGAGCTGTTGTATCCGATCTCAACAATTTTGTCTCGAACTAGCTGCGGTATTTCGACATACCCGGAAGTGGTTACCTCACCAGCAATGTGAACTAAACCAGTGGTAACTAAAGACTCGACAGCAACCCTTGCGCTGGGGTCTTGTTCAAGGATGGCGTCGAGGATGCTGTCAGAGAGCTGATCACAGACCTTGTCTGGATGCCCCTCAGTGACAGATTCTGAAGTAAATGTGCGTAGCGTCATGAGTTAAGCCTAGTGCGCTAGTGGACAAAGTGGTTAGTGATTGCCTCCACAATCAACTTTGCTACTTTGGATTTTGGCCCCTCATGTTCAGTAATGCTCTCCCTTGAAACAAGTAGAACGGCTGCGGTGTCTGAACCAAGGGCCTCAGTCGTGTTTCCAACCATTAGGGCAACACCTTTGTCCCATAGTTTCTTTTTAGAGACATTCTCAAGATCTTGCTTATCATGCGAAAGGGTGAATGCGACTGCAAAACTTTTCGGATATTTCGAACAGTAGCTGGCGATTAGGTCTTTAGTGGGTACAAGTTCAAAATTCGGGGTTTGGGATCGTGAGAGCTTGCCAAGATAAGGGTTTCTGACCCTAAAGTCACTAACAGCGGCTGCCATGACAATTGCATCTGCCGGATGATCCATGGCCTGCTCGAGTTCATCAACGCTTGTTACATGTACAACTTCCATGCCGGGCGGCGTGGTATCTAAGTTGCATGCAATTAGCTTTACAGAGGCCCCAGCATCTCGGGCGGCTTTTGCAATTTCTAATCCCATTCGCCCAGAGGACCGATTACCAATGAATCGAACTTCATCAATCGCCTCGCGCGTACCGCCAGCGGTAACGATGACTTTCTTACCACTCAAAGATTGCCCAAAACAAAAGTCAACTATGTCTTCGACTTCAGGCATTCTTCCCACACCTGAGTCGGATCCAGTTAATCTTCCCGAGG
>CAYXWU010000017.1:9558-16843 GCA_964468885.1 uncultured Aquiluna sp.
TCGACTTCAGGCATTCTTCCCACACCTGAGTCGGATCCAGTTAATCTTCCCGAGGCTGGTTCCATTACCCGGATTCCTCGCTCAAGTAAAAGTTTTACGTTGTGCTGAGTGGCTTGGTTTAACCACATCTCTGTATGCATGGCTGGGCAGATAACAACGGGTGCTCGGCTAGCGAGAATTGCATTTGTGAGCAGATCGTCTGCAAAGCCACTAGCAAGTTTTGAAATAAAGGAAGCAGTAGCAGGGGCGACAACTACCAAGTCTGCTTGCTGACCAAGCTCAACGTGTCTAACTTGAGCCACGTCGCTATACATGTCTATGTCTATGTTTTCTCCAGACAATGCTTCAAGAGTAGTTTTCCCAATAAAGCGAAGAGCATTTTCAGTGGGAACGACAGAAACGTCGTGACCAAGTTCCTTGAATGCTCTTATTAGTCCGGCTGCCTTATAGGCAGCAATTCCGCCCGTAATACCAAGCAGAATACGCAAGAGCTGAACTTACTATTTCTTCTCGAGCTTGCCCTGGTGGATCTCGTGAAGGGCAATCGAAAGAGGCTTGTCATCAATAGTGGAGTCAACTAGTGGACCTACATAGTTGAAAAGACTTCCCTCATGCAAGGCGGAGTAATACTCATTAATCTGACGAGCGCGCTTGGAAGCAAAAATTACCAATTCGTAATTTGATTCAACTTTTGATAGAAGTTCATCAATTGGTGGTGCGGTAATTCCTTTGTTTTCCATTTCCTAATGCTTCCTAACTAATTCGACAATGGCGCTAGCGGCTTGAGCTAGATCATCGTTGACAACTTGAAAATCGAATTCACCGGCAGCCGCCAGTTCTACTCGAGCGGTCTCCAGTCTAGTTTGAATTTGTTCCTCTGTCTCCGTCCCTCTTCCTCGCAGCCTTGCTTCAAGCTCTTGAATTGAGGGGGGTAGCAGAAAAACCGATACGGCGTTATCGACTTTGGACCTGATCTGGCGGGCACCTTGCAAGTCAATCTCTAGAACAAGATGGCGGCCTAGTCGCTCAGCCTTATCAAGTTCGCCCAGAGGGGTTCCGTAAAAGTCCTTACCGTGAACCTGGGCCCACTCAAGAAGTTTTCCCGTTCTGATGAGTTCCTCAAAATCTGATTGTGAGATGAAGTAGTAGTGAATTCCATCCATCTCCCCCGGCCGCGGTTCTCGAGTTGTTGCGGAGACTGACAGCATAAAGTCCGTATTTTTATTGAGAATCTCCTTAACAACTGTGCCCTTGCCTACACCAGCAGGACCGACTAGCACTAAGAGAGTCATAGCTGCGCCTTGAGTTCTTCTATCGACTTAATTATCCCACGCGACCCACCTTGGGATACTGCGCGTGAAACTGAGCAAACAACTCGGTTATGACTAGCTCCAAAAATTTGCTTCAATTCAGAAATATCTGCACCTTGAGCGCCAAAACCGGGAGCGAGTATCGGAACACCGCAATCACTTTGGCTTATTAATTCAAGCCCAAAACTCTCAAGATCAGCAGTCGCCCCAATCACAACACCAACATCTCCAAGTGAATTTTCCTGAGCAAATTTCACTACTTTTGCGGAGTTGGTAAGTGATCCGAGTTTGGCTTTCTGCATTTCCTCTGCTTCCGGATTAGAAGTTGCGGCTAATAGAAAGACGCCGGCCTGCACGTCTCTTGCGGATTCAATGGTCTCAAGGAGCGAACTCGGACCAAGGTATGGCGAAAGAGTAAGAGCATCTGAACGTAGTGGAGAGTCGTCACCAAACCAGGCTTGTGCATAGCCAAGCATGGTAGAACCGATATCCCCGCGCTTAGCATCGGAAATGATTAGCAAATTGCTCTCCCTCGCCGCTGCTAGCACTTCTTCAAGTGCGAACAAACCACTGGAACCGAATCTTTCAAAGAAGGCGACTTGTGGTTTTATGATTCCAATGCGATTTTCGCACGCGGAGATAATCGCGTATCCATAATCTCTTGCCCCCTCGGCCGTGTCTGGAATCCCCCAATCAGAGAGCGTGCTGTCCGAAGGATCAATTCCGACACATAAAGAACCGAACTCACAGACCGCGGCCTGGAGCTTCTTGGCAAAGTTATCCATTGGTCACCTGTCTGAACTTTGAGTGTTCCTGAAGCGATTTCACAGAGAATCCGGATTCACGAATGATCTCGAAAGATCCGATCGCGGCGCTCAGCTGAGCAACCGTGGTGAAAATTGGTTTATCGGCAGCGGTGGTTGCTGCTCGAATCTCGTAACCATCACTTCGGGCATCAGCCCCACTGGGGGTATTCACGACAACGTCGACTTCTCCGTCAGTGATCATTTCAACGATCGATCGACTACCTTCCGCTTGCGAGAATTTTGCTACGGTTTCTGAAGCAATCCCGTGCAGTTTTAGGAGCTTCGAGGTACCCGAGGTGGCAAGAATTCGGTAACCGAGCTGAGCCAATCTTCTAACGGGTAGAACTATCTGTGGCTTGTCACGGTCTGCCACCGAAATAAAGACTGTCCCAGTTTTGGGAAGTGATGACCCAGCAGCCGCCTGTGACTTTGCAAAGGCAGCCGGGAAGTTGGCGTCAATTCCCATCACTTCACCAGTTGATCGCATTTCCGGTCCAAGCAAGCTGTCGACGTACCTACCTTCTTTCGTAGCAAATCGCTTGAACGGAAGCACTGCCTCTTTTACCGACACCGGCGTTGATTCTGGAAGGTTAGAACCATCCTGGACGGGAAGTAACCCCTCTGCAATCAAGTCTTCGATTCGATTACCAACCATTACTAACGAAGCTGCTTTCGCCAGAGTGATGCCTAGTGCCTTTGACACGAATGGAACCGTGCGAGACGCTCGTGGATTTGCTTCCAATACATACAAAACATCAGCAGCTAGCGCGAACTGCACATTCAGCAGGCCCTTTACCTTTAGACCTTTGGCAATTTTCTCTGTTGCCTCTACAACTCGATCTACTTGAGCTGCACTCAATGTGATTGGCGGCAAGGTACAACTTGAATCTCCAGAGTGGATTCCAGCTTCCTCGATGTGCTCCATCACCCCACCTACATAGAGCTTCTCACCATCAAAGAGTGCGTCAACATCAATCTCAATTGCATCATCTAAGAACCTGTCGACCAATAATGGATGTTCAGAATCAACTAATGCGTGTTCTGCAATCCTCTTGAAGTAGTCGTGCAAGGAGTTCTGGTCATAAACAATTTCCATCCCCCTGCCGCCGAGTACGAAGCTTGGTCGGACCAGGACTGGATAGCCAATGGAATTGGCAATCTCCACTGCCTCAGTTTCATTGGTAGCTGTCCCGTTGGCAGGAGCTCGCAGACCAGCCAGATCAAGAATTGATTGAAATTGACCTCGCTCTTCAGCTAAATCAATCGATTCTGGAGAAGTGCCAAGAATTGGTATTCCAGCCTGTTCAATGCTCCTAGCGAGCCCTAGAGCTGTTTGGCCGCCTAGTTGAACTAGTACACCAAGTAGTTGACCCGATTGAGATTCAGCGTGAATGACCTCTAAGACATCCTCGGCAGTAAGTGGTTCGAAATATAGACGGTCTGACGTGTCGTAGTCCGTTGAAACAGTTTCGGGGTTGCAATTGATCATGATGGTCTCAAAACCAGCATCACGCAGCGCAAAGGCAGCATGAACACATGAATAGTCAAACTCAACACCTTGACCGATGCGATTTGGACCGCTTCCTAAAATAACAACCTTCTTGCGATCCGAGGGCGTAACTTCAGTTTCTTGGTCATATGAGCTGTAGTGATAAGGAGTCAGCGCTGGAAATTCACCGGCACAGGTATCAACTGTTTTGAAAACAGGTCGAATTCCTAATGAAAGACGAAGCGACCGAAACTCAGTCTCCGAGATTCCACGAAGCTGTGAGAGCTGAGCATCGCTAAATCCGTGCTTTTTTGCTCGTCTTATTTCAGCCGCTTCTACTGTCTTGAGCCCTCTAAACCACTCAGCGATTTCATTTATCAGAGCTATTTGATCAATAAACCACGGATCAATTTTTGTCGCCGAAAAGACCTGCTCTGCAGTTGCCCCTTTTAGCAGAGCCTGTTGAACCTGAACAATTCTCTTCTCAGTTGGTGTCTTGATGGCAATAAGTAGTTGGTCCTTTGTTTCGACCGTTTCGTTCCAATGGAAGGAGCTTCCGCGTTTCTCTAAAGACCTAAGTGCTTTCTGCAGTGCCTGGGTAAAATTACGGCCAATCGCCATGGCCTCCCCCACGCTCTTCATCGTGGTGGTCAGTGTTTGGTCGGCAGCGGGGAATTTTTCAAATGCAAATCGGGGCACCTTGACTACCACATAGTCCAGGGTTGGCTCAAAGCTGGCGGGTGTCACGCGCGTGATGTCATTAGGAATTTCGTCAAGGGTGTATCCGATAGCTAGCTTGGCTGCGATTTTGGCGATTGGAAAGCCAGTTGCCTTAGAGGCGAGTGCTGATGAGCGACTAACTCTCGGGTTCATCTCAATGACAATGACGCGGCCATCAACTGGGTCAACAGCAAACTGAATGTTGCAGCCACCAGTGTCGACACCGACATCACGAATGATCTGAATACCAATATCTCTAAGATTCTGATATTCGCGATCAGTAAGGGTAAGGGCTGGCGCAACCGTGATGCTATCTCCAGTATGAACACCAACCGGATCGAAATTCTCGATTGAGCAAACAACAACCGTGTTGTCGTTCTTGTCTCGCATCAGTTCAAGCTCATACTCTTTCCAACCCAGGATGCTTTCTTCGAGTAGAACCTCACTGGTTGGAGATGCTTGTAATCCAGCTCCGGCGATACGAAGTAAGTCTTCCTCGTTGTATGCAAAGCCAGAACCGAGGCCACCCATAGTGAAGGATGGCCTTACAACCATTGGGTAGCCGAGTTTTTTGGCAATCTCAAGGCATTCAGGAATTGTGTGAGCAATAGCGCTCTTGGCAACATCAGCTCCTGCCCTCAGAACTAACTCTTTGAATTCCTGACGGTTCTCGCCGGCGCGGATAGCATCCACGTTTGCGCCGATTAATTCGACTCCGTACTTCTCGAGCGAACCGCGTTCATGCAGGGCCATTGCTGCATTAAGCGCCGTTTGCCCACCTAGCGTTGGAAGGATCGCATCCGGCTTCTCTTTCTCGATTATTGATTCAATTACTTCTGGGGTAATTGGCTCAACGTATGTGGCATCAGCAAAATCCGGGTCGGTCATGATGGTGGCAGGATTTGAGTTGATGAGAATTACTCTGACTCCTTCTTCTTGCAACACCCGGCATGCTTGGGTTCCTGAGTAGTCAAATTCACAAGCCTGACCAATTACGATCGGCCCCGAGCCAATTACTAGAACTGATTTGATGTCGTCTCTTTTAGGCACGGTTCTCCTTGATTACTGCGAGGAACTTGTCAAAGAGATAGTGGGAATCATGTGGTCCGGCTGCGGCCTCTGGATGATACTGAACGGAGAACGCAGGAATGTCTAAGCATTCAAGCCCCTCGACAACATCATCATTTAGACCTCTATGCGAAACCCTTACTCGACCAAATCCAGCCGGAGAGACTGCTTCATCCGCATCCAATTTCACTGCAAAGCCATGGTTGTGCGCGGTGACTTCGACTCTTCCTGTGTTTGTATTTAGCACTGGTTGGTTGATTCCCCTGTGCCCAAAAGCTAACTTGTATGTTTCAAATCCCAGAGCACGGCCAAGCAGTTGATTGCCGAAGCAAATTCCGAAAAACGGAAGACGATCTCCTAGCAATTTCTGGAGTAGGGCGACTTGCTGTGAACTGGCCTGCGGGTCTCCTGGTCCATTTGAATAGAAGACTGCATCTGGTTTCTCCGCAACGATTTCTTCATAACTTGCAGAGGATGGAAATACGAGTACTTCCAGCCCACGTTCGGAGAGATGCTCAAGTGTTGACTTCTTGACCCCAAGGTCAAGAATCGCAACGCTACCCACTTTCGGCGTAGAGGCGGGAATTCTATACATTTCATTAGTTGTTACGACTTCTGACAGGAATTGTCCTGCCATCTTTGGTGCACTGCGGACTTCGTCGAGCATTTGCTCTTTCGTTTTTCCTCCACCTGAAAAGATCCCAGCTCGCATGGCTCCAGCATTCCGAATTCTTAGCGTTATAGCCCTTGTATCCACGTCCGAAATACCAACAACTCCCGAACTAGCGAGTTCATCCTCGAGCGACCTTTCGGCCCGCCAATTACTTTTCATTCGACTAGGTTCCTTAACCACGTAACCGGCTACCCAAATCTTTGCTGATTCCTCATCACGCTGATTCATACCGACAATTCCGATGTGAGGAGCTGTTTGAAGAACAATCTGACCCGCATAAGAAGGGTCTGTAATTGTCTCTTGATACCCAGTCATACCAGTAGCAAAAACTAGCTCCCCAAAGCCCTCGCCAGTAGCACCAAAGCTCTCTCCCTCATAGATACTGCCGTCTTCAAGTACCAAGAATGCTCTTTTCTGTTTAGACACCAACTACCTCTTTCAGCTTTAGGAAATTCTTCTCTTGGTTTGAAGTTATGCGAAGACTAGTAAGTAAGTTTGTATTTCCCAATCTCCATCCAATCTGAACTAGTCCAGATTTCTCGACACCGCGGTCAATGGTTGCCCCGCCGCGTCCAAGATGTTCAATTGAGTCAAAGGGAATCACAAAACTCTTCTCCCCAACTCGACTTATAACCAACTCTGATCTCGATTGACCAATCATCGCCTTGCCACGTGGACCTAAGCCATGTGCCCAAACCCGATCAAGAGGGTTGTTGGCAAAAACCGTCGCAACGTAAAAGCAATCGAACAATGACTCGAAAGACTGCGGAGCGGATGGTGCGGGCAAACTAACCTCTTGTTGCTTCCTCTTGCGGCTAACAGACCAATAGATGTTTAGTGCTATGAGCAGCACCAACAAAACAAGTGATGCCCCGATGAGCTCTCTAGTCATTCCCAGCCTCCTTGCTAAACGTGAGTCTGCCACGATATGCGGTGTGAACTACCTCGCCAGGCAACGTCATTCCTGCCCAAGGGTTGTTGGTCGAAAGTGACTTAGTTTGATTCGTAATGCTCCTCGTTGCTGATGGATCGAAAATCATTAGATTTGCTAAAGCGCCCTCGACTATCTGTCCAAACCCCGCCAGCTTGCCAATTCTGGCGGGAAGAGATGAAGATGCTTCTATGAATCTTTTCCAGCCAATTCCAGCTTCTTCAACTAGAACCTTGTAGAGAACACTCGCAGCAATCTCCAAACCAACCATTCCAAATGCGGCGGATG
>CAYXWU010000018.1:0-15561 GCA_964468885.1 uncultured Aquiluna sp.
GTGAAGTTCGCGCGCTGTTTGCAACCGTCTCCAGACCTGAGGTTGTTTCGCTAGCTGGTGGCATGCCAGATGTTTCGGCACTGGATAACGAATTCATTCGAAGCGCCTTTGACTCCCTAATGAAAACCCGCTCGCAATATGCACTTCAGTATGGTCCGGGTCAAGGAGATGTAAAACTCAGGGAGCAGATTTTAGGCATCATGGCGCTGGAGGGAATCCAGGGTTCGGTTGAAAACCTGATGATTACAACCGGTAGCCAGCATGCGCTTGAGCTAATTGCGGATCTGTTTTTAGATCAGGGTGATGTTGCACTTGTCGAGTCGCCCAGCTATGTAGGTGCGGTTGGAATCTTCAGACACAAAGAAGCACACATCGAACACGTTTATACCGACAGTGATGGAATCTCACCAGAGGCGGTGGCAGAGGCAGCTGACCGATTGATTGCCGATGGCAGGAAAGTCAAGCTGCTCTATCTGGTTCCTAACTTTGCTAACCCATCGGGTGTGACGCTTTCGGAAGAAAGAAGAGACCAACTGATTGCGGTTTGTAAAGAGCGTGGAATCTTGATTGTCGAAGACAATCCTTATGGTCTTCTCTACTTTGATGGAAAGCCTCCGCAGGCGCTTCGAGCAAGAGATGCTGACAGCGTTGTCTACCTGGGTTCTTTTTCAAAGATTCTGTCCCCTGGTCTCAGAGTTGGTTATGTGCTTGCTCCGCCTGCAATTAGAGAAAAGTTGATTCTGGCAAATGAGTCAGCGGTTTTATCGCCTGCAACTTTTGCTCAGATGCTTGTCTCTGAATACCTATCTATTTGCGATTGGCAAAAACAAATTGCTGATTACCGCGGTCTTTACAAATCTAAACGCGATGCTGCGATCTGGGCACTGAATGAATATTTGCCAGGTGTTGAAACAACCAGACCTGCTGGTGGATTCTTTTTGTGGGTGAGCCTGCCTGCTGGAATTGATGGTAAGCAGATGTTGCCAATTGCAGTTGAAGAGCTGGTTGCCTACACCCCCGGCACCGCATTCTATGGCGATGGTCGAGGAAAAGAATTTATTCGCGTTTGCTTCTCACACCCAACCGCAGAGAATGTGAAGGTTGGAATTCAAAGACTTGCAAAGGCGATTGAGCGCTCGCGCTAATTACTTTTTCTGAATCTCGTCAGCGATTCTTCGAAGATCTGCAACCGATCCAAACTCGATTGTGATCTGCCCCTTCTTGCGACCAATTGCAATCTTTACTCTGGTGTTTAGGTAATCAGAGAGTTGGTCGGCAAGCTCTGAGAGCATTTCGGTTTTGGTGCCGGCTTTGATCTTTGGCTTCTTGGTCTTCACCCCACCAGATGCAATTAGCTCTTCCAGTCCACGGACCGAAAGTCCTTCGCGAATTACTCTGCCTGCGAGCTCACGCATTGTTTCATCATCGGCTGCCGCAAGCAGTGCTCTGGCATGACCGGCGGTTAGCGCACCACCAACCAACTTGGATTGAACATCTAGTGGGAGTCTCAGTAGTCGCATGGTGTTGGTGATTTGAGGACGCGAGCGACCTAGGCGATCAGCAAGTTGATCTTGGGTAATACCAAAGTCTTCTAGCAGTTGCTTGTAGGCACTGGCCTCTTCAATTGGGTTTAGGTCTGCACGGTGAAGGTTTTCAAGTAGTGCGTCTCTTAGCATGTTGTCATCGGTGGTGTCACGGATGACTGCAGGGATAGAGGTGAGTCCCGCTTCTTTAGATGCGCGAAGTCTTCGCTCACCCATGATCAGTTCAAAGTCATCGCCCTTTGGTCTGACCACGATTGGCTGCAGAACACCAAACTCTTTGACCGAGTGAACTAGTTCAGCAAGTGCTTCTTCTTCAAAAACTTTTCTTGGCTGTTGTGCATTGGGCTTTATGCGACTGAGTTCCAAATATGCAAGCTTTGCTCCTGGCACCGCAACCATGCCAGCGGAATCAGATGAGAAGAAAACATCAACTGCGTCTCGTTGACCACCGGGAATCAGTGACCCAATTCCGCGACCTAGGCCTCCGCGTCTTTTGTCATCAGCCATTTCTAAACTCCTCGCTGTGCTAGTTCGATTGCTGCTTCTTGATAGGCAAGTGATCCTGCGTTCTTTGCGTCATATTTGATTGCAGTTTGTCCAAAGCTTGGCGCTTCTGAAATACGAACCGATCTTGGGATCACGGCTTGCAAAGTTTGCTTTGGGAAAAAGTTTCTTACTTCATAAGCAACATCAGAGCTGAGTTTGGTTCTGCTGTCGAACATGGTGAGAAGAATTGAGCTGATCACAAGAGATGGGTTGAGTGCTTGCTTGATTCGCTCGATGTTAGAAATCAGCTGGGTCACGCCTTCCAGGGCGTAGTACTCACACTGAATCGGAACCATTACTTCGGTTGCTGCAACTAGGGCGTTTACCGTCAACAATCCCAATGAAGGTGGGGAGTCAATAAAGACGTAATCCTGCGGGTGCTGTAAAAGGTACTTATTTAGCGCCTCCGCCAGGATCCGCTCTCTGTTAACCGTATTAACTAAATCAATTTCGGCTCCCGCCAAGTCAATGGTCGCGGGTAGGCACTGGATGTTGGGGTGCTCGGCGGAGGCCACTACAGCTTGGGCCATCACGATCTCCCCCACTAGAACTTCGTAGCTAGATGGGGTGCCGGCGGTGTGGGCCACTCCGAGAGCCGTGGAGGCATTCCCCTGGGGATCCAGGTCAATTACCAATACCCGCATGCCTTTTTGGGCCAGAGCGGTAGCTAGATTGACGGCTGTGGTGGTTTTGCCAACTCCACCCTTCTGGTTGGAGATTGTGATAATCCTGGTTTTGGCTGGTGGGGTCAAAACTGCTGCGGCAACCCGCTTGGCTCTTTCGCTGTTGACCTTGAGCTCATGGAGGATGGGGGTCGCACCCTGATCAATCGTCATTTTCAACCCCCAATGTTTCACGTGAAACATTCGTCAAATTCTCGTTATTTAGACCCTGCCAGCCAATTGGGCTGGGGCTGACTTCTTCGCGATTGTTGGGGTAGCCCATGCCGGAAACGACGGTTGGCTTTGTGACTGCAGAGTCGTCGGCGGGCTGATTCATGTTTTCTATCATTTCAGGAAAGTTCGAACAACCGTTGCTGTTTCGGGGGCTTTTCCGGAACCCAACACTAGGACCTCAGGAGTCGAATAGCCAAATTTGGCCAAAATCTTGGCAGATTCTTCGATTTCCTGCTCGGCTTTGGATCCCTTTAGGGCAATGATCGTGCCATTTGGCGCATCTTTGATTAGGGGTGTCATGAGCTTCAAAAGCTTGTCAAGGGCAGCCACTGCCCTGGCTGTGGCGAAGTCAAAATCAGACTTTTTCACCTCTTCAGCCCTGGCTCGAATAACTGAGATATTTGGGATCTTTAGGTCCTCGACCACGGACTTGAGCCAGTTGGCTCTTCTCTCCATGGGTTCAACCAGGGTGAAGTCTGCCGAGGGCTTGGCGATGGCCATGGGAATTCCTGGAAGGCCAGCTCCGGATCCAACATCGACCACATTGCTGCCGTCAGAGATTAGCTCGGCAAGCAGCCCAGAGTTGATGACGTGCCTTGACCAAATCTTGGATAGTTCTCTGGGGCCAAGTAGTCCATAGGTTTCAGAGTCCTTGGCCAGCCTGTTTGTGAATTGCCTTGCGAGCTCGATTTGATCGCCAAATAGTTCTTCGGCGTAGGGGGGTTCTTTTTCTAGTTCAGCTTGGAAGTCACTTGGCATGTTTCACGTGAAACACTAAGGCTTGCTGACGACAATGTGTCGATCGCGACCCTGGCCCTCAGACTCAGAAACCAGACCTGCTTCGGCCACCATATCGTGCACAAGCTTGCGATCATAAGAGCTCATGGGCTTGAGGTGTTCTGGTTTCTCGCTTTCGTTAACCTTCTTAACGACTCGCTCCACCAGCTTTCTAAGCTGCTCGGTCTTGGCTTCTCTAGAGCCTCCGATGTCGAGGATCAATCGGCTTGGCTCGCCGGTTTTGTTCTGAACGGCTAGGCGAGTGATCTCCTGGATGGCCTGGGCAACCTCAGGGTCGGCTACCTTTCCTAGGTTGGACTCCCCTTCGCTGGCTACGGTGAGGTAGACGCGGTCGTTGCGGAACTCAATCTCCAGATCGCCGTCTAGGTCAGCGGAGTCAAGGAACTCTTCGAGGAAGTCGGCTGCGACTTCGCCCTCTTTTTCAAGCAGGTTTTCTTCGGTCATTTCTTCTTCTTTTTCTTGGCACGATTCTTACTTACTGGCTGCTGGCGCTGAGGTGAGGTTTCACCCTTTTCCTCTTCAGTCTCGTCTGACGAAACTGGGGCTGGGGTCTCTTCGACCAGCTTGCCCTTCTTGCGAAGTCTTTCTTGTCTGGCAAGGAAGGCAGGGGAACCAGGTTGGGGCATGTTCCTGATGACAAAGAACTGCTGACCCATGGTCCAGAAGTTTGAGATTAGCCAGTAGGTCATAACTCCCAGTGGGAAGGTAAGGCCGGAAACCAGGAAGACCAGGGGAAGTACATAGAGAAGTAGCTTCTGGGTCTGCATGAACTGGCTGTTCATGACCTCTGGGTTTTGGTTCTTGGCCATGATCTGCTTCTGAGTGATGAACTGGCTGGCAGACATCAAAACAATCATGATTCCGGCAATGATTTTGACGTTTAGTTCAGGGCTTCCAAAGAAGGTGTCGGAGAGCTTGGCTCCCCACATCTGGGCCTGGGAGAAGTTGGCTGCCAGCTCGGCAGTAAGTGGGCCAACACCCTTCTTGTTTGCCTGGGCATCATTCAGGGTGAAGAAAAGACCCATGAAGATTGGTGCCTGCAAGAGAAGTGGCAGGCAGGAACTGAAAGGGTTAGAGCCGGTTTTTTTATAGAGGTCCATCTGCTCACGAGCCATGCGCTCGCGTGATTCGCGATCGGTCTTTCCTTTGTACTTCTTCTGAAGCTTTAGCAGTTCTGGCTGAGCGAGCATCATGTTGCGCTGACTCTTGATCTGACGAACAAAGATTGGAATGAGGGCTGCTCGAACTACCAGCACCATGGCAACAATCGAGAGGACCCAGGAGATGCCTGTTTCATTGCCAAGTCCGACCGCAACAAAAAGATTGTGGAAGGTCACCAGAATAAATTCGATGAGCCACTTAATTGGCCATAACAGATCCACTAATTACCTCATTTTGATAAGTCAGGACTTACAAATCCTAGTGCGCTGATTGCGATTGGTCTTGGGCTATTTGGAACATCATCAACGCCACCCTTCGAAAAAGGATTGCAGCGAAGAATTCGCCAGGCCGTCATCGGCACTCCTCGAATGATTCCAAATCTTTGGACTGCCGCGAGACCATAGGTTGAGCAACTTGGGTAATAGCGACAGACATTCCCATAAAGAGGAGAGATGAATTTTCTCCACAGCAGGATGGGTGCTATCAGAATGTTTCGAGGTAACAACCAGATAGTTATCAGGAACTTCACCGGATTTGCCCCAGGATTTCTACAAGTTCGGAATCAACTTGTTGATAACTCATTCGATCTGCACCTGGCCGGACTCGAACGACCCCTGAAATAGCTGGGGAGTGGGTGGTTTGACCCGATAAAACCGCTCTAATTCGGCGTTTTACCTGGTTTCTAACCACCGCACCCCCAACAGCTTTGGAGACAACTATGGCGAAACGGTTGGTTTCGGCTGGTAGGTAGTGCAAAGTAGCCAATTTTGAGCTAATTCGCTTACCTTTATTCACAACTTCGCGAATCTCATCGCTTGAACGCAAGCGATTTACGCGGGGGAGCAAAATGCCCCTAGGCGCTGAGCTCGGCGCGACCCTTACGACGGCGGGCAGCCAGAATTGCACGGCCTGCACGGGTCTTCATGCGAGCACGGAAGCCGTGGGTCTTGGCCCGGCGGCGGTTGTTAGGCTGAAAAGTGCGCTTGGTCACTTCGATCTCCTGAAACTTATGGGCATATGCCCTAGACAACCTGAACAATTTACGCTGTCTGGGCGCCCAAGTCAAGGTGGAATTTGGTCCAAAAACCCCTAATTTACAAGGCCGACACGCCGTCCCGATTTGATATCTGGGGGCTGGGGGTATTGAATTACCCAGTCAAAAAACGTGGGCTACTTATCCACAAGTTTTCCACAGCACTCTAAACCCTATCCACAGGGTTAAGGACCTGTGTAAAACTCTGTGGATAACTCTGGAGGGAGATTCTGATGGCTGATGCAGCTTTAGTCAGCTCCTGGAAGGGGCTTGTCGCGAAGGTTGCCTCTGACCCCGTGGTCACCCCCCACCTAAAAGGTCATCTAGATCTCGCTGTTCCAAAAGGTGTTTTGGATGACACTCTCTACATCGAAGTTCCAAATGAAGTAACGCGTTCAATGTTGCAAGGAAGATTGCGCGATCAAATTCTTCAAGCACTCTCTGAGCTTTCAGAAATTGGTGGACCAACATCTTTTGTTGCAATCACAAATGAAGATTTGCAAACTGCAATCAAGGTTGATGTTGTTCAAGAGCCAGAAATTAAATGGGAAGATGTTGATCCTGCAACTGGTCCTGTATTAACTGCAGTAAATGCATCTGGATTAAATCCGAAATATTCTTTCGACAGTTTTGTTACTGGTGGTTCAAATAGATTTGCACACGCTGCTGCATTCGCAGTTGCAGAAGCGCCGGCAGAGGCTTACAACCCGCTATTTATCTATGGTTCCAGCGGTCTTGGTAAGACACACTTGCTGCATGCAATTGGTCACTACGCGCTTCACCTGAAGCCAAGACTCAAAGTTCGCTACGTTTCATCTGAAGAATTCACAAACGATTTCATCAATGCAATTCAAAACAACAAGACAGCTGACTTCCAGGCGCAGTATCGCGATGTAGACATTTTGCTTGTGGATGACATTCAGTTCCTACAGGGAAAAGACCAGACTCAAGAGGCTTTCTTCCACACCTTCAACACATTGCATGATCACAACAAACAAGTTGTGATTACGTCTGATCTTCGACCAAAACAACTTGCTGGTTTCGAAGAAAGAATGCTTTCAAGATTTGAATGGGGTTTGATCACGGATATTCAAGCTCCCGAGTTTGAAACCCGTGTTGCGATTTTGAGAAAGAAGGCTGCGCAGGAGAGAATTCAGGTACCCGATGAGGTTATCGAATACATGGCTGCTCGCATCTCGTCGAACATTCGTGAGCTCGAGGGAACCCTGATCCGTGTCACAGCGTTTGCGAACCTTAACCGTCAGGCCATTGACATGGACTTGGTCCAGGTTGTTCTGAAGGACACCCTTTCCTTTGCTGGTGACAGCAACGTCTCGCCCATGGCCATCATCACTGCGACCGCTGAGTACTACAAGCTCGGCCCAGATGACATCACTGGCAGCGGTCGCCAGCAGGCAGTTGCCCTGGCCCGCCAGATTGCAATGCACATTTGCCGTGAGCTAACCGACCTGTCTCTGCCCAAGATCGGGATGTACTTCGGTAACAGGGACCACACAACGGTTATGTATGCGACCAAGAAAATCAGCGAACAGATGCGTGAGAGACGCTACATCTATAACCAGGTCTCCGAAATTATCCAAAAAATCAAAGATTCCAGTAGATAACCCTGTGGATAACTAGGGTCAAATCTGTGGAAAACTCTCCACATTTTGTCCACAATCACCCCTTTTTGACCCCGTGGCGTTGGGGTTTCCACAAGCTGAATAGTTATCAACAGATTTATCCACAGGGTCCTATACAACTTACAAAGATGTAGTTTTTAGGGTTTTAGTCGCCAAGATCGAGTTATCCCATATTCCACAGGTGCTTATTGTTGTTATTAGAAGAGTTTTAAATAGCTGGGGGTTGTGGGCAAAAACCCAAACTGTGAAGAAATCAGACAGTTGTGCCAAGATAAGAGCCCCGATTTAGGAAAAAAATGAAATTTCAAGCCGACAGAGACATTCTTACTGATGCTATTTCTTTCGTTGTAAGGCTTATTTCTCCAAGACCACAGCTTCCTCAACTTTCAGGTGTTGTTATTGAAGCAAATGGCAAAGAGGTCACTTTTTCTGTTTTTGATTATGAGGTTTCAGCTAAAGCCACAATTTCAGCAAACGTAGAAAAACCAGGAAAGGTTTTAGTTCAAGCCCGGCTTTTGTCAGACATTGTTTCTAAGTTGCCATCCGAAGCAGTTTTAATAGATCACTCGGAATCTAGGGTTCAAATAGTTTCTGGTTCTAGCAAGTTTTCATTATCCGCAATGAGCATGAGTGAATATCCTGCGACCCCAGCAACACCAGCGGCATCTGGAAAAGTCAGCGGGGAATTATTTTCAGATGCAATTACGCAGGTTTCTGTTGCTGCATCAAGAGAAGAAGTTACTCCAGTCTTAACTGCAGTAATGATTTCTTCAAACAACAAAGAGCTCTCACTAATTGCAACCGATAGATTCCGCGTAGCAACCAGACTCATTGCTTGGCAAGGATCTGGCAGCGACCGCGAAATTTTAATTCCTGCGCGTGTTGTTGGTGAAATTGCAAAGACCTTCGCGCATGAAAAAGAAATTTCAATTGGCTTCGCAGATGGTGACAAGGAAATGGTTGGTTTTTCATCGGGCAGCAAGACCGTAACAACCTCAACCATCAAAGGCAAATACCCGGCTGTTCTAAGCCTTTTCCCCTCAGACACCCCACATTTCGCAGTGGCCAGCACCGAAGACCTAATCAACGCAACCAAGCGCGTCGGGCTGGTGGTTGATCGAGACAAGCCACTGAGATTTAAATTTTCATCTAACGACGTAACCCTGGAATCCATTGGTTCCGACGTCGCAGACGCAAGCGAACAAGTTGCCTGCTCACTAACAGGAGAAGAAACAACCGTTTCACTAAAGCCCCAGTATTTGATTGATGCATTGGCCGGAGTTGACACCGAAATGGTTTCACTTGGTTTTACATCAAACCCAAATAACCCAAACAAACCAGGTCCAGTTCTGATTACGCCGGTTGGATCTTCTCAGCACTACAAGTACCTACTGCAGCCAAACCTGCTGGTTTCCTAGGCGGCTCAAGTTGTGGGTAAGCGAAATCCAGCTTGCTAATTTTCGAAATTACGCTGCCCTAAACCTTTCGCTCAATGAAGGCACAACCCTTTTCCATGGCCCCAACGGGGAGGGTAAAACCAATCTTGTCGAAGCGCTTATCTTCCTTAGCCAGCTTTCTTCCCATCGACCAGGGGCCCAAAAGACCCTCATAAAGAACGATCAAAGCCAGGCTGTCGTCTCAGCCACCGCCAACCAGGGCAATCGAAAGGTTGTGGTTGCAGCGGAGCTAAATAGAGACGAAACCAATCGGTACTTCCTGAACTCCAACCAGCAAAAAAGAACAGCAGACTTCCTGGGCAACCTGCCGGTGGTCTTGTTTGCTCCCGAGGACCTAGACATCGTCAGAAGAGACCCTGAAGATCGCCGCCATTTCCTGGATTCAACCATGGCCCTTTTGCGCCCCAGGCTTGCCCAGCTAAAGCTCGACTATGACCGTGCCTTAAAACAACGCAACGCACTTCTGAAGAGTGCAAAGTTTGCTAAAAACCCGGAGCTATCTACTTTGGACATTTGGGACGAACAGATTGCGTCACTGGGCAGCAAACTAACGATTGCAAGACTCGAACTCATTTCAGAAATTTCACCGCTCTTGCAAGACTTCTATAACAAACTCTCCCCAGCCCAAGAAAAAATTTCCCTGCGACTGGTTTCGCTAAACGGCCAAGAACAAGTCGAAGAAATCACGCAAAGCGATATTGAAAACCAAATGCGCGAGAGAATGCTGCAACTGAGAGACCAAGAGCTTGAACGTGGCATTACTTTAGTTGGACCCCATAGAGACGAGCTTCTTATTGAGAAAGACTCAATGCTTGCGCGATCTCAAGCATCTCAGGGAGAAGCTTGGTCAATTGCTCTTGGACTAAAGCTTGCGGTGGCAGCGCTCCTCAAAGACGGATCACTCGGTGACCCAGTAGTCGTACTAGACGATGTCTTTTCTGTTTTGGACCCAGGAAGAAGATCCAGGATTCTGGAATTTGTCTTAGCTTTTGAACAAGTGTTGATTACGGCTGCCGATGAGAGCATGGCTCCTGAAATAGAGTGGTCGGCGTCATACGCGATTTCAGGGGGTGAGCTAGTTGGAGATTAACTTTGAGCTAGCCGATAAATTTTTCAAGCAAACCCTTAAATCTCTCGGCAGAAAAACACGTGATGAAAAAAGGCGCGATGATAAATCGCGCGGAACAAAACCTTTCGAAAAAGGACGCGAACCAATTTCTGCCGGCGAGGGGATAGAAGAACTACTCGGTGAATTTGATTGGCAAAAAAGAGTCGACAAAGAATCACTGTTTTTGAATTGGCATATTCTTGTTGGTCCGGAAAATGCCGCTGCTTCCACACCAGATGAGATCCGAAATGGCACCCTCAGCATCAAATGCCGATCGACCGCCTGGGCTACCCAGCTGAGGACCCTGAAGGACCAAATATTGGCCAGGGTCCAGGAGCAATACCCTGAACTTGGGGTCAAGGATTTGGTCTTTTTTGGGCCCGCCGCCCCTAGCTGGAAGAAGGGCCCCAGGAGCGTTCCTGGGCGGGGTCCCAGGGACACCTATGGGTAGTTTTGCCCAATAACGGCGCGGATTTTGGGGTAGACTAACTGGGTTAGCTAACCCGAATCTCAGTCACTTTTTGAGTGCATTTCTGTGGTGCTAACCCAAGAGGGAAGCAACTGAATATGTCTGAAACAAAAAAGAAGTATGACGCCGGAGCCATCCAGGTCCTCGAAGGACTGGAAGCGGTTCGTAAGCGACCTGGAATGTATATCGGGTCCACCGGCCCCAGGGGTTTGCACCACCTGGTCTATGAAATTGTTGATAACTCGGTCGACGAGGCCCTAGCTGGCTATTGCGACTCAATCGAAGTCACGATCACCAAGAGCGGCGACATTAAAGTAAGCGACAACGGTCGCGGTATTCCGGTTGATATGCACCCGGTTGAGAAAAAGCCAGCGGTTGAAGTTGTGCTTACCGTTCTACACGCTGGTGGAAAGTTTGGCGGCGGCGGATACTCAGTCTCCGGTGGTCTGCACGGTGTTGGTGCATCGGTAGTAAACGCACTCTCCACAAAACTCTCAGTCGAGGTTCACCGAGATGGATTCGTTTGGACTCAGAGCTACAGCGTTGGTGTGCCAGATGCGCCGCTAAAGAAAGGTGCGAAGACAACCAAGACGGGTACCACCATCAAGTTCACACCAAGCAAAGAGATTTTCGAAACAGTTGTCTTTGACTACGAAACCCTTCGCCAAAGATTTCAACAGATGTGTTTCCTAAACAAAGGTCTGCAGATCTCTCTCACCGATGAGCGAGACGGAAAAACCGATACTTACAAATACGATCTCGGACTCATTGACTATGTCAAATACTTAAACTCAGCCAAAAAAGTTGAAGTTGTTCACGACGACATCATTTCCATTGAGTCTCAAACCAAAGACAAGAAAATGTCCTTAGAGGTTGCAATGCAGTGGACCACTGGTTACAACGAAGGTGTCCACACCTATGCCAACACCATCAACACCCACGAAGGCGGCACCCACGAAGAGGGATTTAGAAGTGCAATCACATCTCTTCTAAACAAATACGCTCGAGACAAAGGACTGCTAAAAGAAAAAGACGAAAACCTAACCGGTGATGATGTTCGTGAAGGGCTCACCGCGGTTGTTTCCGTCAAACTTTCTGAACCACAGTTCGAGGGTCAGACCAAGACCAAACTTGGTAACACGGAAGCAAAAACATACGTTCAGAAAATCGTTGCTGATCAACTTGGCGACTGGTTTGAAAGAAACCCATCGGGTGCAAAAGAAATTGTTCGCAAAGCTATTCAAGCTGCCGCTGCACGACTAGCAGCACGAAAAGCAAGAGAAGCAACCAGAAGAAAGAGCCTTCTCGAATCCGGTGGCATGCCAGGAAAACTTCGCGACTGCTCGTCAAGAGATCCAAAGGTTTCAGAAATTTATATCGTGGAAGGTGACTCGGCCGGTGGTTCTGCAGTTAGAGGTCGCGATCCAGAAACTCAAGCAATCCTTCCGCTGCGCGGAAAAATCTTGAACGTTGAGAAGGCAAGACTCGATCGAGCACTTGCCAACACTGAAGTGCAGTCGCTAATCACCGCATTTGGAACTGGAATTGGCGAAGAGTTCAACGTCGACAAGATCAGATATCACAAGTGCATTTTGATGGCCGATGCCGATGTCGATGGTCAGCACATCAGAACACTTCTGCTAACGCTCTTGTTCAGATACATGCGTCCGCTGATTGAACATGGTTATGTCTACATGGCGCAACCACCGCTTTATCGAATTAAGTGGTCAAACACAGATGATGAATATGCCTACTCCGATGCCCAGCGTGACGAGCTAATCGCAAAGGGGCAAAAGGAAGGCAAAAAGCTACCGAAGGAAAACTCGATCCAGCGCTACAAAGGTCTGGGTGAGATGGACTATGACGAGCTTTGGGAAACCACTATGAACCCCGCCACCCGCACTCTGCTGCAGGTGACCCTGGCCGATGCCGCCCTGGCTGACGAGATTTTCTCAACCCTGATGGGTGAAGATGTTGAAAGCCGCCGAAACTTTATACAGCGCAACGCCAAAGACGTTCGCTTCTTGGATATCTAGGAGGAATCAATGTCAGATCAGATAGACAAGATCGAACAAATCGACCTGCAGGTCGAGATGCAAAGAAGCTATCTCGACTATGCGATGAGCGTCATTGTTGGCCGAGCATTGCCGGATGTTAGAGATGGGCTCAAGCCAGTTCACCGCAGAGTTTTGTATGCGATGTATGACGGTGGTTACCGACCAGACAAGCAGTTCTCTAAGTGCTCACGTGTTGTAGGTGACGTGATGGGTCAGTACCACCCGCATGGTGATGCTGCGATCTACGACACCTTGGTGCGCCTGGTTCAAGAGTGGAACATGCGTTACCCACTGGTTTGGGGCCAGGGAAACTTTGGTGGACCCGGTAATGATGCAGCAGCAGCTCCGCGTTACACCGAGTGCAAGATGGCACCACTTGCCATGGAGATGGTTCGCGACATTGATGAAGAAACAGTTGACTTCCAAGACAACTACGACGGAAGAACTCAAGAACCAACCATTCTTCCTTCACGTTTTCCAAATCTCTTGGTCAATGGATCAATTGGTATTGCGGTTGGTATGGCAACCAACATCCCGCCACACAACCTCAAAGAAATTGCAGAAGCTGCCAAGTTTGTTTTGGAAAACCCAGACAAGAGTGGCGAGAAACTTCTAAGCGAACTTCTAAAGATTGTGAAGGGCCCAGATTTCCCAACCGGTGCTCAAATTCTTGGTCGTTCCGGAATTGAAGATGCTTACCGAACTGGCCGCGGCTCAATCACAATGCGAGCTGTTGTCACAGTTGAAGAACTGCAAGGAAGAACCTGTCTGGTAGTTACTGAGCTGCCCTATCAGGTAAACCCAGACAACCTAGCGCTTCGAATTGCTGAGCTAGTGAAAGAAGGCAAGCTAACCGGAATTGCAGATATCCGCGATGAGACATCGGGAAGAACCGGTCAGCGCCTAGTAATTGTTTTGAAGAAAGATGCAGTTGCCAGAGTTGTTCTAAACAATCTCTACAAGTACACCCAGCTGCAGGAGAACTTCGGAGCCAACATGTTGGCCCTGGTTGATGGTGTTCCTAGAACACTGACACTGGATGCCTTCATCACCCACTGGATTGAGCACCAGATCGAGATCATTCTTCGCAGAACCCAGTACCGCCTGAAGAAAGCCGAAGAGCGCGCCCACATTCTGCGCGGATATCTGAAGGCACTCGATGCACTTGATGCAGTTATCAAACTGATTCGCAAGAGCCAAACCGTTGACGATGCCCGCGATGGATTGATGAAGCTTCTTGAGATTGATGACCTGCAAGCAAGAGCGATTCTGAACATGCAGCTTAGACAACTGGCAGCACTTGAGCGGCAGAAGATCATCGATGAAGCAGCAGCACTTGAAGCAGAAATCAAGGGCTACAAAAAAATCATCAAGGACGAAAGCCTGCAGCGAAAGATAGTTGGCGAAGAACTTGCTGAGATCACCGAGAAGTATGGCGATGATCGCAAGACTCAAATTGTTGCAGCTGACGGAGATGTATCAGTTGAAGACCTAATTCCTGAAGAGGGAATGGTTGTGACTCTAACTGCCGGTGGCTACATCAAGCGCACCAGAAGCAACAGCTATCGAGTGCAGCACCGTGGCGGTAAGGGTGTAAAGGGAACATCACTTCGAGCAGATGATGTTGTACAAAACTTCATCGTTTCAACCACTCACCACTGGTTGATGTTCTTCACTAACATGGGCCGCGTTTACCGCGCGAAGGTGCATGAGATTCAAGAAGGATCACGCGAGGCCAAGGGACAGCACGTTGCTAACCTGCTTGCTCTGCAACCAGACGAGCGAGTGGTTGAGGTTATTGACCTAAAGGATTACAAGCAAGCGCCTTATTTGGTAATTGCCACCAAGGACGGACTTGTTAAGAAGACAGAGCTGGAGCTCTATGACACTTCTCGCACCGGCGGCATCATCGCAATCAAACTTCGCAAGAACGACGAGGTTGTAAATGCGATGTTGGTTAACAAGAAAGACCGACTGCTACTGGTTAGCAAGAAGGGAATGTCAATTTGCTTCTCTGCCGACAATGAATCTCTTCGACCAATGGGTAGAGACACCTCTGGTGTGACAGGAATGAAATTCCGCAAGGGAGACGAGCTGCTTTCAGCCAGAGTCATTGGCAAAGCAGGATTTGTGTTTGTGGTGACCGAGGGTGGCTATGCCAAGCGAACCTCAGTTGACCAATACCGAGTGCAGGGTCGCGGAGGCCTTGGAATCAAGGTCGCCAAGCTGGATGAGAAGCGAGGCGACCTGGTTGGATCAGAAATTGTTGACGAAAGTGATGAAGTACTAGTTGTATTAGCTTCCGGAAAAGTAATGCGAACAGCGGCCAATGAGGTCCCGGCTAAAGGCCGCGACACCTTAGGTGTAGTGTTTGCTAGGTTCGAAGAAGGGGACTCAGTTCTCTCTTTGGCCAAAAACTCGGAGCGAAATCTAGAGACGAGTGAAGGAGCCTAAATTGGCAAGCATGTTTAATCGAGGCGCGGCATCATCTGAGCCACGCAAGCAGATCAAGCTCAAGCTGCGAGGCATTGATGTTTTTTCTGCCACCAAAGCCGGCTTCTTTGTCGCACTTGCTGCAGCGATTGGAATCTTGGTTGCAGCTCTTCTACTGTGGGTTCTTCTGACATTCTCCGGACTACTAAACCAGTTGGGCGGTATCTTCGGATCTCTGCTTGGAGCTGAGGGCGACATCGCTTCCAGTTTCTCCTTTGGTTCGGTCATGGGAACAGCCCTAACCATCTCGCTTTTGAACATGGTTCTGACTACCTCCCTAGCGGCGGTTTATGCGGCCCTATTCAACGTAATTGCCAAGCTTTCAGGGGGTATTTCTCTCACCTTCACCAATAACT
>CAYXWU010000019.1:0-15541 GCA_964468885.1 uncultured Aquiluna sp.
GCTTTGATTGGGATCGAGTTTTGCAAACCTGTGACCCAATTTATTACCGCTGGAATCAGTGGTTGTTTTTGCAGTTCTATAAGCGCGGTCTTGCCTATCGCAAAAACAGCAATGTGAATTGGTGCCCGAGTTGTCAGACGGTGCTTGCAAATGAACAGGTTGTTCAGGGCTTGTGTGAAAGATGTGACACGCAGGTCACCAAGAAGGCTCTGACTCAGTGGTATTTCAAGGTCACCGACTACGCCGATCGACTGCTAGATGATTTAGACACCCTGGAAGGCAAGTGGCCTGCCAAAGTTCTCACCATGCAGCGCAATTGGATCGGAAGATCCTATGGCGCAAACGTTAAGTTTGAAATTGTAGGTCGCAAACAGCCAGTGACGGTGTTCACTACTCGCCCCGACACTTTGTATGGTGCAACATTCATGGTGGTAGCAGCCGACTCAGATCTTGCAAGTGAACTGGCATCCAATGCAGAACCAGCAGTGCGCATGGAATTTTTCTCTTACATGGAAAAGACTAAGCAAACGTCTGACATTGATCGCCTAGCAACCGATCGAGAGAAAACCGGAGTCTTCCTTGGTCGGTATGCAATAAATCCCCTTTCAGGCGAACAGATTCCAATCTGGGCATCTGATTATGTTTTGGCTGACTATGGAACCGGCGCCATCATGGCTGTGCCTGCTCACGATGAGAGAGACATGGCGTTTGCAACTGCCATGAGCCTGCCAATTATCACTGTGGTGGATACCGGCGAAGATGATCCTTCGATTAGCAAGGTTGCCACGAGCGGCGATGGTGTAGTTGTCAATTCAGGACCACTAACTGGTTTGCGCAAAGATGCAGCAATTGAAAAGGCAATCGAGATTTTGCAACAAAAGAACCTAGGCGAGCGTGCCAAGAACTATCGCTTGCGCGACTGGCTAATATCTCGCCAGCGTTACTGGGGAACCCCGATTCCTATTGTTCACTGCGAAAAGTGTGGGGAAGTCCCAGTGCCTGAGGCGCAATTGCCAGTTGAACTACCAGACAGCGCTGGGCTTGATTTACAGCCCAAGGGAACATCTCCGCTGGGAGCTGCTAACGAGTGGCTGAACGTTGAGTGTCCAAATTGCGGTGGAGCGGCAAAGCGCGATTCTGACACAATGGACACGTTCGTCGATTCCTCTTGGTATTTCCTTCGATTCCTCAGTCCAAACAGTGACCAGCACGCTTTTGATCAGGCAGCTGCAAAGCAATGGGCACCAGTTGATCAATACGTAGGTGGTGTTACACACGCCATCCTGCACCTGCTCTACTCGCGCTTCTTCACAAAAGTCTTATTTGACATGAAGATGGTTGATTTTGAAGAGCCATTTAGTCGACTTTTGAATCAGGGCATGGTCTTGATGAATGGTTCCGCCATGAGTAAGTCACGTGGAAATCTGGTGCGACTCAGTGAACAGCTAGATGAGCATGGGGTTGACGCGGTGCGCCTAACAATGGCCTTTGCTGGCCCGCCAGAAGACGACATTGACTGGGCCGATGTTTCACCGGCTGCCTCTGCCAAATTCCTTGCTCGCGCCTGGCGTATTGCTCAGGATGTGTCCAGCGACGCTTCCGTTGATGTGAAGAGTGGTTCGATTGAAGTCCGCCGAGCAACTCATTCTTTCCTCGCCGCTTTCACTGAAGCCATCGAGGGATTCAAGTTCAATGTTGGAGTTGCGAAGTGCATGGAACTAACAAATGCACTTCGCAAGGCAATCGATTCAGGTGCCGGTGCTACCGATCCAGCGGTTCGCGAGGGTGCGGAAGAACTTGCTAAGGCAATCAGCTTGTTTGCTCCCTACACAGCCGAGGACATGTGGCAGCAGCTTGGCCACCAGCCAAGCGTTGCGCTAGCAACTTTCCGAGCTGTCGAGAAAGACCTATTGGTGCAGGAAACAATTACTGCGATTGTGCAGGTTGATGGCAAGCTGCGCGACAAGTTTGAAGTATCGGTTTCGATTTCCGAGCAAGAGCTTCGAGATCTGGCCTTGGCATCGACTGCTGTTCAACGAATCCTGGACGGGAAAGAGCCGGTTAATGTGATTGTCAGAGCTCCCAAGCTTGTCAACATAGCAACTAAGTAGCCACTTCTTCACAGCTTTCTTTACTCTAGGGCTAAGCGAGGAATTAGTCTGCAGTCTTTATGAATGGATCAAATATTTGATTGGTTTCGCCAGCAATCCTTAGCAAAACGTTGGCAGATATTCCTAGTTGCCATCCTTGCCCTAGCGGTTGTTGGTTACTCCCTTTCAACTAGCAATACCGCTCAGCCTCAGCAGGCAAGTGTTTTTGAGCCACTTCAATTTGAAGCTGCAATTTTTGTTCACGTTGTCGGAGAGGTGGAAAACCCGGGGCTCTATGAACTTGCTCTCGGAGCCAAAGCGGCAGATGCAATCGAAGCAGCAGGCGGTCTAACCAAAGATGCCCAAGCTGCCAGCGTGAATCTGGCGCGAACTTTGACTGATGGTGAGCAGCTGGTAGTTCTATCAATTAGCGAACAAGCAAGTGGCAACGGCAAAATATCAATCAATCAAGCCAGTGCGACTGAACTGGATGAGCTACCCGGAATTGGCCCGGCATTGAGTGAGCGAATAGTCACACATCGCGAACAAATCGGTGGCTTTAGGGCAATTGAAGAACTAACGGAGGTGAGCGGTATTGGCCCAAAGCTATTTGCCAAGATTCGTGACCAGCTCACACTTTGATTGTCTACCTGGCAGCTGCCTATTGGTTTTTGCTCTGGATCTTTGCACCAGCTGACGCGCATTCCCGAATAAAAAGCAGCTATCCATCGATTGATTCGATTGAATCTTTGAGGGCCAGCTTTCTCTCCAATCTCAGCGGTTTGTCGGTCGAATCTGAAGCATTGGTCGCGGGCCTAACGATTGGCGAGCGTGATTTAGTAAGTGAAGAGCTCGCGAATCAAATGCGCGATCTATCGCTGACGCACCTTGTTGCCGTGTCCGGGGCGAATCTGGCAATTGTCCTTGGCTCCATATATTTCTTGACCGCCGCAATTGGGCTTTCGAGAAATCTGCGATTTCTATTTGCACTCATTGTCATGAGTGGTTACGTGCTTTTAGTTGGGCCTGAGTCCTCGGTGATTAGGGCTGCGACTATGGCCTTGTTCGTGATGCTGAGTCTTTGGCTTGGCAGAGGAGCCAATCCGATTTACGCACTAGCAAGCGCAGTGTTGCTCTTGTTAGTCATTGATCCAGGCCTAGCGGTTGACGTCGGGTTCGGGCTTTCGGCATTTGCTACGGCTGGACTGGTTGGTCTTACTCCAGTTTTATTTCAAAAACTTGAAGGCAGGCTACCCAAACCTCTTGCCGCTGCGCTTGCTGCGACGTGCGCTGCCCAAATTTACACCCTTCCAATAATTCTCTTTCTCCAACCTTCACTTCCGCTTTATTCGGTATTGGCAAACTTGCTAGTCGAGGCCGCAGTTGCTCCAATCACCATTCTGGGATTGATCAGTGTCCTGCTCTCTCAAGTCTTTCCAGCTGGTGCGATGATGTTCAGTTGGTTGGCTTCAATCGGAGCGCAGTGGATTGTTGTGGTTGCTAATCAGCTATCAGGTTTGCCACTTATTCGAATGCACTTTTTGCCTGGGGCTTGGGGGATTGCAGCCGCCACGCTGTTTGCAGCTCTTCTTACTATTTATCTAAAGAGTGAAAAATGGCGGGCGCTCAGCAAATTTGCACTGCTAGCCACTCTGAATGTGACCGCCATCTGGATTGCAACGGATCTAATCAGACATAAAACCTTTGCCGGTGATTGGCAGGTCTATGCCTGTGATGTTGGCCAGGGCGATGCATTACTGGTTCGAAGCCAGGGAGAAGTTGCGCTAATTGACACAGGTAAAGATGAGGAGCTTGTCGCAAATTGTCTTCACGATGCTGGGGTGAGCGAGATTGATTTGCTGGTGCTGAGCCACTTTGACTCAGATCACGTAGCTGGTTTGCCTGCTGTGATTGAGAGAGTCAAAGGAAGGGTGTTAGTAAGTCCATTTCAAGACAGCAGAGCCATTGTCGATAGAAGTTATGAGTTAGCCAGGGAATTAGGCGTTGAAGTCGACCACGCTTATGTCGGAATGCAAGGAGAGCTCGGTAAGGCTAAGTGGTTAGTTCTCTCGCCTTCGCCAACTGCCATTGAAGCCAGTGATAGTAACGATGCCTCAGTCACTATGGTCTTTGATTTCGGCAACTTCGCACTACTTACTCTGGGGGATCTGGGTGAAGCTGGTCAGCAAAGACTGCTGAAGAATCAGCCGGCCATCTTGCAGCAGCTTGCTATGCGAGAACTTATTGTCAAAGTTGCGCACCACGGCTCGGCTGATCAATCAGAGAGCTTCTATCGAAGATTGAATGTGGATGTTGGGTTGTTTTTAGTTGGAAAGAACTCTTATGGCCACCCAACTCGCTCCGCCTTGTCCTTGATTGAGTCATCTGGGGTTGTTCTCCGCACTGATCAGCATGGCCCAGTTGCACTTAGCTTCGATGGCAGATTGCTGTACCGAGTCGGGGGTAAACTCACAGCGTGAGTGCGGTAGTCAATTGGTATGAGGCAAAGCCTGCCCCGCTTGTTTTTATTACCGGCTCCGAGAGCTACTTGGCCGGGCGAGCCATTAGACAGATTCGTCAAATCCTCAAAGAGCAGTTTCCAGATTTGGAGATTTCAGAAATTGCCGATGGGGAATATCGTGCTGGCTCACTCTTTGACTACGCCTCACCATCCTTATTCGGTGAATCGCGCCTAGTCATTATTCATGGCCCTGCTGAGGGCTTAAAAGAAGACCTCAAGCAATACATCGAGCAGCCTGCTGATTCGGTAAGCGTTGTGGTGAGGCTAAGCAACTTGGTGGGGCATAGTGGTGCGATTCGAAAAGAACTTGCTAAAAACGCCTCGGTGGTTTCCTGCGAAGAGCTAAAGAAAGACTCGGAACGAATTGATTTTGTGAATAAAGAGTTCAAGCAGGCGAAAGTCTCAATTGAGCCAGCGGCCGTCAGGGCCTTGGTGCAGGCGTTCAACACAGACCTAGGGGAATTGGGCGCAGCCTGCTCGCAACTTGCAATGAATTTCGAAAAAGTAAACCTTGCCAACGTGGAAGAAACCTTCGGCGGAAGAGTTGAAACGAATGCTTTCAAAATTGCCGATGCCGCTTTGAGTGGCAATGCAACCGAGGCAATTCGATTATTCAGGCATGGTTTTGCAACAGGCATTGACTCGGTTGCGCTGGTAGCAGCTTTGACAATGCGCATTAGACAGCTAGCAAAGCTCTTTAACGACCGCAACGCCCCGGCTGCCACACTCGGTATGCAGCCGTGGCAAGTGGATAAAGCAAGAAAAGAATTGGCGGGCTGGCAGGAGTTTGAACTGGCTAACTTGGTAGAGCTTGCCGCAGTGACTGATGCTGATGTGAAAGGCGCCGCCAAAGACCCTGAGTATTCAGTGGAGCGACTTTTGTTGGCAATGGCCCGCGCAAACTAAAAAGCCGGGCCTTAGCCCGGCTTTTTCGTAAAAACGATTTAGAGAGCTGCAACCTTCTTGGCTATTGCACTCTTGCGGTTTGCAGCCTGGTTCTTATGAAGAACGCCCTTGCTGACAGCCTTGTCCAACTTGCGGTTGGCATTCTTTAGTGCAGCCTCGGCAGCCTTCTTGTCACCACTAGCACTAGCTTCGCGAGCGGCCTTAACGGCGGACTTCAACTCGGTGCGGACAGCCTTGTTGCGTGCCTCGGCCTTGCGGTTAGTCTCGATTCGCTTGATCTGGGACTTAATGTTTGCCATTTCTTACTTTCTTATGAAGATTTTGGGGAAACCCCGAAACAAGCTAAAACTCTAGCAGGGGGCGCCATGGGCGGCAACCATCTGAGAGAATTGACCGATCCATAAAGCCCCGAGGTAGCTTGTCCACACCCGTTAAGCAGTTAGAACCGGCTCTGACCCCGCCTGGGCAGATTCGCAATTTCTGCATTATCGCCCACATTGACCACGGCAAGTCAACCCTGGCTGACCGCATGCTGCAGCTCACAGGAATCGTGAGCGATCGTGAGATGCGCGAGCAATATTTGGACCGCATGGACATTGAGCGCGAACGTGGGATCACCATTAAGTCACAGGCAGTTCGTTTACCTTGGCAGCTCGATGGCGTCCCATACGCGCTCAATATGATTGATACACCGGGCCACGTTGATTTCACCTACGAAGTTTCTAGATCTTTGGCGGCCTGTGAAGGTGCTGTGTTGCTGGTTGATGCAGCCCAGGGAATTGAAGCACAGACTCTGGCGAACCTCTATTTGGCTTTGGAGAATGATTTAGAAATCATCCCAGTTCTCAACAAGATCGATTTGCCAGCTGCCCAACCAGAAAAGTATGCGGAAGAGCTCGCAAGTTTGATCGGGGGATCACCCGAGGATTGCCTTCGAGTCTCTGGAAAGACTGGGCAAGGCGTTCGTGAATTGATGGATCTGATCGTAAAGAAAGTTCCAGCGCCGCAAGGTGATGCAAATGCGCCAGCTAGAGCAATGATTTTTGATTCTGTTTACGACTCCTATCGCGGTGTAGTTACTTACGTTCGAATGATTGATGGAAAGTTGAATCCTCGTGAAGAGATTCAAATGATGTCGACCAAAGCAGTGCATGAACTTCTTGAAATCGGAGTTATCTCTCCTGAGCCAAAGCCGAGCAAGGGTTTAGCCGTAGGTGAAGTGGGCTATCTGATTACCGGCGTGAAGGATGTTCGACAGTCCAAGGTTGGTGACACCGTAACCTCTAAACGCACACCTGCCAAAACTCCACTAAAGGGATACTCGGAACCAAAACCCATGGTTTTCTCCGGCATCTATCCAATTGATGGCAGTGACTATCCAAATCTTCGCGAGGCGTTAGACAAGCTTCGCCTCTCTGATGCATCTTTGGTTTATGAGCCGGAAACTTCAGCAGCGCTGGGCTTTGGTTTTCGATGTGGATTCTTAGGATTGCTTCACCTTGAAATCATCACTGAGCGACTTGAGCGAGAGTTCAATCTAAGTCTGATTGCAACCAGCCCGTCTGTGGTTTACAACGTGACTAAAGAAGATGGGACACACATGGTTGTGACCAACCCTTCTGAGTATCCAGATGGCAAGGTCAAAGAAGTGCAAGAGCCAATGGTGAAAGCGACCCTGCTAACACCAAAGGATTATGTTGGCACGATTATGGAGCTTTGTCAGACTAAGCGCGGCACGATGATTGACATGCAATACCTAGGCGAAGACCGGGTCCAGTTGCGTTACCGTCTGCCCCTTGCGGAAATCGTATTTGACTTTTTTGATCAGCTGAAGAGCAAAACTCAGGGGTATGCGTCTTTGGACTACGAAGACGATGGCTTTGCAGCCGCCGATCTTGTCCGTGTGGACTTATTGCTGCAAGGGGAGCGAGTCGATGCCTTCTCGGCGATTGTTCATAAAGACAAGGCATATGCCCACGGTGTTCGAATTGCAACTAAGTTGCGCGAGCTAATCCCAAGGCAGCAGTTCGAAGTACCGATCCAGGCTGCTATCGGCTCGAGAGTAATTGCGCGTGAAACGATTCGAGCGATCAGAAAAGACGTGCTTGCCAAGTGCTACGGCGGTGACATCACTCGTAAGCGCAAACTACTTGAGAAACAAAAAGAGGGTAAAAAGCGCATGAAGATGGTGGGACGTGTTGAAGTTCCACAGGAAGCATTCATCGCGGCTCTTAGTACCGAGGAAAAGGCCGGCAAGAAGTAAGTGGCGGGACCTCTACCAATTGGGGAGAAATGGCCGCAGACAAATCTGCTTCGGCCACAAAGACAACCGAGCGACACATTTCACGCCTATATCCATGTGCCGTTTTGCACGGTCCGCTGTGGTTATTGTGATTTCAACACCTATACCCAGCAGGAGATGCCAGGTGTAGCAATGGCAGAATTTCACAATGCTTTGATTGATGAGATTAAATTTGCCAAACAAGTTCTTACCCAATCAGAACTTGCTCAACCCCAGTTCTCTTCAATCTTCTTTGGCGGTGGCACACCTTCTCTGTTTTCAGCCGCACAAGTGAGTCTGATTCTGCAGCAGCTGCGCTTTGAGTTTGGACTTACTGCTGACTGCGAAGTAACACTTGAGGCTAATCCTGAATCCACCACCAAGCACCTCTTAGAGGGCCTGCGGGAAGCAGGCGTAAACAGAATCTCTATTGGAATTCAAAGTTACGACCAGCAGGTTCTTGAAGTTCTAGATCGACAACATAACGCTCAATTGATTGAGCAGGCTGTAAAGAGCGCTAAAGAGCTCGGCTTCTCAACATCAGTAGATCTAATTTTTGGAGCTCCAGGAGAAACACTTCAATCATGGAAAGAAACAGTAGAAAGCGCGTTAGAACTTGAAACTGATCATGTTTCGGCCTATTCACTAATCGTTGAAGAGGGAACCAAGCTTGCTCGAAAGATCAGTAAGGGGGAGCTTGCTGCGATTGACGAAGATCTAAATGCGGATAAGTATTCATGGGCTGCAGAGAAGTTTCAGCATGCGGGATTGGAATGGTATGAAATTTCGAATTTCGGCAAAGTTGCTAAGCACAATCTCGCCTATTGGCAGTCAAAGAATTGGTGGGGGTTTGGGCCAGGTGCACATTCACACATAGACGGCAATAGATTCTGGAATCAAAAACACCCTGCCCGATACCAACAGGCTCTTGCAGCAGGCTCTCCAGCGGCAGGATTAGAGAAGCTAACTGAGCGTCAACAACTTGAAGAAGAGCTAATGCTTGGGCTTCGCACTAAGTTTGGTATTTCACGAGCACTCCCCAAGGAGCTTGCAATAGATCCAGAAAAAATTGCCAGACAGTTAGCGGCAGGAACTCTCCGTCTCGTAGGCGAGCGCATTGTGCCAACAGAGTCCGGCAGACTCTTGATCGATCGCCTAGTAGTTGATTTTCTGCAATAAAGCTTCAGATTGTCTAGAATTGGCACTCTAGGTAGGTGAGTGCCAATGATTCCAGAGCGTTCGCTTGAAGTGCTTCGAGCAATTGTTCAAGACTTCATTTCCTCAAACCAACCAGTTGGCTCTAAAGCACTTTTGGACCGTCACCCACTTGGTGTTTCTGCGGCGACTATAAGAAATGACATGGCTCTGCTCGAGGAAGAGCAACTAATCGTCGCTCCGCACACCTCTTCGGGGAGAATTCCAACTGAAAAGGGCTACCGCCTCTTTGTTGATCGACTCAGTGAAGTTAAGCCTCTATCCAATGCTGAGCGCTCGGCTATCGAGAATTTTCTCGCTGAAGCTAATGACCTTGATGACGTGGTCGAGAGAACTGCCAGGGCGCTTGCTCAGCTGACTAACGCCCTCGCTGTTGTTCAGTACCCATCGCTTGGAAAGTCATCCGTTAGACACATTGAACTGATTCCCCTGAGCGAAAACCGGTCACTCCTGATGCTAATTGTCGACTCTGGGCGAATTCAGCAGTTGCACGTTGAGAGCGAAACAGCTGTCGATGAGGAACTTATCCAAGAAATTCGTGGTCGCTTGAATGGCATGCTGGCAGGCAGCCAACTCTCTTCCGTTCAGGCAAAGCTGAGCAAATTGGCCGGAGAGTTCTCTCCACAGCGCAGAGTTTTTGTGGAGAGGGTCATCGAAGCCCTTTTGTCACTGGTCCAGGCAAACCGGCAAGAGAAATTAGTAGTAAGCGGAGCGGCCAATCTTGCAAAACGCGATGACGAGTTCTCTGGCGAGTTGTCGCGAGTGCTAGAGACAATCGAAGAGCAGGTCGTCTTACTGAAGCTGCTAGATGAACTTCGGGCAGATCAGCATGGGGTTGGATTGCGAATTGGAACCGAACTTGGAGTCGAGGGTCTTTCAAAAGCCTCTCTAGTTGCAACTGGTTATGAGTCGCGCGGTACTGAGGTTGCCAAGCTTGGAGTATTGGGACCAACCCGCATGGACTACTCGGCCAACATCTCATCAGTGAGGGCTGTGGCAAGGTATCTCACTAAAATGCTGGAGAGTAACTCTTGAGCGACCATTATGAAGTGCTGGGAGTAGATAGAAACGCTACTCAAGACCAAATAAAAAAGGCTTATCGAAAGCTTGCACGCGAGCTACATCCTGATGTAAATCCTGCACCAGAGGCGCAAGAGAGATTCAAGCTGGTAACTCATGCCTACGAAGTTCTCTCTGATCCACAGACGCGCGCTCAATACGATCAAGGTGGAAATGCTTTTGGCTTCGGTGACATTTTTGAGAGCTTCTTTGGGTCGCCTCAGCGCGGTCCGAGATCCCGCGCACAACGCGGTGAAGATGCCCTGCTGCATGTCCAATTGGATCTTGCGGAGGCGATCTTTGGAGCAACAAAGATTTTGACAATCGACACGGCCATTGGCTGCGAACCATGTTCGAATTCCGGAATCAAGGCGGGTACGTCCATCAAGACTTGCGACGTATGTCGAGGAAGCGGACAAATACAACGACAGGTTCAGTCATTTATGGGAGTGATGGTCACAACGACAACTTGTAGCGTCTGCCGTGGCAGCGGTCAAACTGTTCCCAATCCGTGCCCTGACTGCCGCGGACAAGGAAGAGTGCGTGCCAAGCGAGAGTTGGAACTCGAAATCCCGGCCGGAGTCAGCGATGGGCTGCGGCTTCACCTGCCAGGGCAAGGTGAGGTTGGATTTGCTGGTGGACCAGCTGGAGACATCTACTTGGAAATTTCTGTTGATCCTCACCCAATCTTTGGTCGTGAAGCAGACGATCTAGTTGCAGTTATGGAGGTTCCGGTCACAGACGCAGCGCTTGGGACAGAGATTGAAATTGAAACACTTGATGGCCCGACCAAAGTAAAGATTGATGCAGGCGCTCAGCATGGCGATCTCATCACGCTGAAAGGCTTAGGCTCGCATCGCATTAGAGGCAAAGGACGAGGCGATCTCCGCATCCAACTTAAGGTGCTGACTCCGCAACGACTTGATTCGAAGCAGAAGGATCTCTTCAAAAAACTGAAGGAGATGGTCTCCGATGAGAAACCACGATTAGCCACTCGTCGTCCAAGGGGACGCTTCTAATGCACTGGTTTTACGATCCTGACTTCAGACAGTCAACTTCTACTATTGGCAAGTCCGAGCTGATTCATTTCAAAAGCCTTCGAATTAGGGCTCAGCAGGAAATTGTCGTCACTGATGGAAAAGGCATGGCGTATACCTGTGAAGTGTTGGACCCAAAAAGCGGCGAGCTAAGAGTGATTTCTTCAATAGAAAAGCAAAGACCCGCTCTGCAAATTCATTTGATTCAGGCACTTGCCAAGGGGGATCGCGATGAACAGGCAGTCCAGGCAAGCGTGGAGCTCGGTGTTACTTCAATAACTCCATGGCAGTCTGACTTATCAATTGTGAATTGGGCGGGCAAAGAAGATAAGGGCCGCAATCGCTGGCAAGAAATTGCTATTTCGGCTATTAAGCAGAGCCAACAAGCATTTCTACCTACTGTGTTTCCCGTTCAAAACACCAGCAGACTCAAGTCAAGTGGCTTTGGTTTGGTGCTGGACCCAAGGGCTTCAACCTCTTTTGGTCAAATCCCAGAATCACTTGATGAGTTCACAATTGTTGTTGGTCCAGAGGGGGGCATTCCGGTTTCCGAACTTGAGCAGCTAAAAGGAGCAGGTTTTGAGCCAATAAAAATGGGTGACTCGGTTTTACGCACTTCCACAGCTGGCCCTGCCGCTATCGCAGCAATTTTTACTAAGCTCCACATCTGGTAATTGCCTAGGATTGAGGGGGAGGTTTTGTGGACTGCATTTTCTGCAACATAGTCGCTGGCAAGTTTGGTACTGAGATTCTTGCTCAGAATGAAACAGCTATCGCCTTTAGAGACATCAATCCGCTTGCCAAAGTTCACATTCTCGTCGTTCCAAAGAACCACACTCAAAACATTGCCTCACTAGAAGATGACAAGGAGCTGGCATCCTTGTTCTCTTTGATCAGAGAGGTGGCTGCAAAACTTACAGACGGTCAATTTCGATTGCAATTCAATTCAGGTGAGAAAGAAGGCCAAACCGTCTTCCACACCCATGCCCACGTTTTGTCTGGTCGGGCGGTTTAGTGCCCAAACTCAGTTTTGAGATTCCCCATGTGCCGCTAGTTGAGCTGCTGGGTAGTCAAGATCGCTTGCTCAGAAAACTCGAGCAATTATTTCCAAACGCCTCCATCCACAATCGAGGACACCAGTTCAGCTTGGAGGGAGAAAAATCCGAGCTTAATCAAATTAAGCAGACGCTTCTTCAACTTGCCGAGCTAATTAGGCAAGGAATTACTCTGGACGATCGAATGGTTGCTGAGACCGTGAAGATAGTCGCCGATAGTAGTGACCCTGCTCGAATCCTGGCTGAGGGGGCTATAAAGACTCCCAACAAAGTTGTCCGAGCAAAAACAGTTGGTCAAAAGACTTACCTTGACGCAATTGATAAGCACACAATTACTTTTGGGATTGGACCAGCTGGAACTGGAAAGACTTATTTAGCTGTTGCTAAGGCCGTCTCAGCTTTATATAACAAGCAAGTAGCAAGAATCATCTTGACGCGACCTGCCGTTGAAGCCGGTGAACGCCTGGGATTTTTGCCTGGAACTTTGAGCGAAAAGATTGACCCATACCTTCGACCGCTATTCGATGCATTGCAAGAGATGCTTGAGCCGGAAGCGACTACCAAGTTGATGGAGTCGGGAGTAATTGAAGTTGCTCCGCTTGCCTACATGCGAGGCAGAACTCTTAACGACAGCTTCATAATTTTGGATGAAGCTCAAAACACTACGGCAGAACAAATGAAGATGTTTCTAACCAGGCTTGGTTTTGGGTCAAAAATGGTTGTCACCGGCGACGCCACTCAAGTTGACTTGCCGACAGGAAAGTCGGGCCTGGATGTTGCCACAAAGATTCTGAAAGATGTCAAAGACCTTCACATCGCAAGACTTTCGAGTAAGGATGTTGTCAGGCACGAGCTTGTAACTCGAATTGTTGACGCCTATGAAAAGGCTGGCCAGAAGTGACAATCGAAATCAACAATGAGAGTGATCTGGAAGTTGATCTGAAGACCGTGAGAGCGGTTGCTGAATATGTCATTGAGCAGCTCAAGCTACATCCATTAGTTGACCTAGGAATCATATTTGTTGACGAAAAGCCAATGACCGATTTACACATTCAGTGGATGGACGAACCTGGACCTACAGACGTTTTGAGTTTCCCGATGGATGAACTCAGACCTGGCGCTGAAGATGGACCCTTGCCTGAGGGAGTACTGGGGGACGTTGTGATTTGCCCGCAGGTTGCCAAGTTACAAGCTGCGGCAGCAGGACACAGCATGATGGATGAGATTAACTTGCTGCTGACGCATGGGATTCTTCATCTACTCGGATTTGACCACGCAGAACCGGATGAAGAGCGAGAAATGTTCAAGCTACAAAAGACTCTGTTGGAAGGATTCAATAGTGGCCGGACTGCTTGAGCTAATTGTTTTGGTGACGGTGCTTGCAACAACACTCGTTTTATCAACTGCGCAAACCCAACTTGAAATCCAAGAGGATACAAAAGCTGGGTCGCTTTCAATCGCGAGATTTTTGATATTCATTGCTGGGGCTGTTTTGCTGATTCTGGCTAGTCCAAATCGCGTCTGGACATTCGTCATAGCCATCGGGTTACCAACTGTTTGGCTGCTGCAGCAATTGCTGGGTCGTTATTTGGGTCGCCTTGCCATTGGAGTAGTCCTGGCAGAGAGGTTTTCAGGAGGTATCTCTGCTTGGTCGAAACTGTCCGAACCACTGAGGCTTCGTGCTCCCGAGGTAATAGAAGAGTATGAGCAGGAGTTACTCGATTCGGTCGAGGAGTTTTCAGAAACACTTGTTCGAGAAATCATGGTTCCTAGAGTCGACATCGAAGTGGTTGATGCGGAAATGACATTGGAAAAGGCTCTATCCATCTTTGTTTCCTCGGGATATTCAAGGCTTCCCGTGGTTGGAGAAGATGTCGACGACATTAAGGGAGTTCTGTATCTAAAGGACATCGCTCGAACTGTTCAACAGGACCCCAAATTACTTCAAACAAAACTTGCCGCTGATGCAGCTCGAGACGCGTTTTTCGTTCCAGAAACCAAACTTGTGTCTGAACTGCTTCAGGAGATGCAGCTGTCGAGAACACAGATGGCCATCATTGCCGATGAATACGGTGGCGTTGCTGGCCTGGTAACTATTGAAGATCTGATTGAAGAGCTAGTAGGAGAAATCACTGACGAGTACGACCGAGAAACAACTGGCATTGAGCCTCTAGGTGATGATGTTTATCGAGTGAGCCCAAGAGTGACTCTGGATGAGCTGGCGGAACATTGTGAAATAGAACTTGAGGATGAGGACGTCGACACTGTCGGTGGACTCCTCACCAAGGCGACTGGTCATCTGCCGAATGGGGGAGAAGTCGTTGAAATTTTGGGTCTTGAGCTAACTGCCGAAAGGGTGGATGCTCGTCGAGGAAGGATTCTCTCGATCAAGGTCAGAAAGCTCCCCTCAGATGACTAATTTCAGAAGTGGCTTTGTTGCTTTTGTCGGCCGACCCAATGTTGGTAAATCGACTCTAACTAATGCCCTGGTGGGATCTAAGGTTGCCATCACATCCTCTAGACCTCAGACGACCCGAAAAGCAATCAGGGGAATTCGGACCGAGGAAAACGGACAAGTCATTTTCGTTGACACCCCTGGCTTTCATAAACCAAAAACTCTTCTAGGAAAGCGACTCAACAACGTAGTTGAAGAAACATTGACCGAGGTGGATGTAATTTGCTTCTGCACTCCAGCCAATGAGAAATTAGGCCCCGGCGACCAGATGATTATTTCGGAAATCATGAAGTTCACTAAACCCAGGAAGTTTGCAATAGTTACCAAAGAAGAACTCGCCGATAAAAAGCAAACAGCGGAGCATTTACTCGAGTTATCGCAGGCGGCAAAGTGGGATGAAATCATTCCGGTTTCGGCAATCCGTGGTAACCAGCTGGAAACTCTCTTGCAACTTCTCATTGAAAATGTCCCCGAAGGTCCAAAGCTCTATCCTGACGACGCCCTTACTGATGAGAGCTTCGAAGACTGGATTTGTGAGCTGATTCGCGAGGCAGCGTTGGAGCGTTTGAGAGAAGAACTTCCCCACTCGCTGGCCGTCACTGTGGATGAAATCAATTACGAAGAGAAGAAAATTTTTGCCAGTATGTGGGTTGAACGTGATAGTCAAAAAGGCATTCTGATTGGCAAGGGCGGCGCTCTTCTAAAGACAATTGGCACCGAAGCCAGACAATCCATTGAGGAAAAACTCGGCGAGAAAATCTTTTTATCTCTCCAGGTAAAGGTCTCGGCTAACTGGCAACAAGACCCCAAAAAACTTGAACGAATGGGGTTCTAGCGAAGAGGCAAAGACAGTGCTAGCCTCTTTGCAATGCGTTTCGCTCTCCTGCTTAGCGGCCGCGACGAGGCCTAAACCTCCGGCCCA
>CAYXWU010000020.1:0-11880 GCA_964468885.1 uncultured Aquiluna sp.
GAATTCAGAGTCGAGCAGCAAAACACCAAACAACAGCGACAGCTCAAGCTTCGAAAGAACTTGACCAGGATTGCTATTGGTGCTTTGCTGCCGGCTCTGATTCTGGCCACCTGGCAGATTCTCAGCACCAATGGAAGTTTTTCTGCCAGCCAGTTGCCGCCTCCAATTGAAGTTGTGCAGGCTGCAATTGGATTGATTGAGCGAGGAACTCTCTGGCAACACCTCGGTGTGAGTATTCAAAGAGTGCTCTCTGGTTTTGCGATTGGTTCAACGCTTGGAATTGTTCTCGGTTCAGCAGTTGGACTTTCAAAGCCAATTGGTCAATTGCTGTTACCAACGATTGGTGCACTAAGAGCGGTGCCATCTCTGGCTTGGGTTCCACTACTACTGATCTGGATGGGAATCTATGAGGAGCCAAAGGTTACCTTGATTGCAATTGGTGCCTTCTTCCCCGTCTTCACAACCGTTGCTGCGGGACTAGCAGCGGTTGATCGCAACTTGATTGAAGTTGGTAAGACCTATGGCCTGAAGGGTGTTCAATTGGTGAGAAGGGTGCTACTTCCGGCAGCATCGCCAGTTATCTTCTCGGGCTTGCGTCTGGGTCTTGCTCAGTCCTGGCTGTTCTTGGTTGCCGCAGAACTTATTGCCAGCTCGATGGGACTTGGGTTCTTGCTGCTGGATAGCCAGAACACCGCCAGAACAGACATATTGTTTATGGCAATCATCATGCTTGCGCTTTTGGGCAAGCTCAGTGATGTAATCATTGCCACAGTTGAAAAGCGCGCACTGCGTTGGATATAGAGAAGTAGAAGGAATAGAGATGACAGAACACAAATTTGGTTTCAAGACCAGGGCTCTGCATGCTGGCAGTGTGCCGGACCCGGTTTATGGTGCCAGGGCCATTCCTATCTACCAGACAACTTCCTTTGTCTTTGAAGACACCAAAGATGCAGCCAATCTGTTTGCGCTTGAAAAATACGGAAACATCTACTCAAGAATTGGTAATCCAACTGTTGCAGCATTTGAGGAGCGCGTTGCGAGCCTAGAAGGTGGCATTGGTGCGGTGGCTACTGCCAGTGGTCAGTCAGCGGAATTCATTACCTTTGCCGCACTCTGCGGAGCAGGTGACCACATCGTCAGCTCCTCCAGACTCTATGGCGGAACCGTTACACAGGTCAGTGTGACGCTGAAGCGCTTTGGTGTTGAGAGCACCTTTGTTGATTCCTCGGATCCAAAAGACTACGAGGCTGCTATTCGCCCAAATACCAAACTTATTTTTACTGAGACAATCGCAAATCCTTCAACTGCAATTGCAGACATAGAGGGCTTAGCTGAGGTTGCTCACCGCAATGGCATTCCGCTAATTGTCGATTCAACTACCGCTACACCTTTCTTGGTAAGACCTATCGAACACGGAGCAGACATTGTTCTTCACTCCGCCACCAAGTTCCTTGGTGGCCACGGCACAACACTCGGTGGAGTAGTTGTGGATGCAGGAACATTTAAGTGGGATAACGGAAAGTTCCCAACCATGACTGAACCAGTTGCCGCTTATGGTGATTTGGAGTGGTGGGGAAACTTTGGTGAATACGGATTCCTTACCAAGCTTCGCAGTGAGCAGCTGAGAGATATCGGTCCATCGCTTTCGCCATTTGCTGCCTTCCAACTACTGCAGGGAATTGAAACTCTTCCGCAGAGAATGCAGAACCACGTTGAAAATGCCCGAGTGGTTGCCGAATGGCTAGATAACGATAAGCGTGTTAGCTGGATTTCCTACTCAGGATTGAAATCACACCCTGATTACAAACTTGCTAAGAAGTATGCGCCGCTTGGTCCTGGCGCAGTGTTCTCATTTGGTGTTGAAGGCGGAAGAAAAGCTAGCGAGAAGTTGATCAACAGCGTTCAGCTCCTTAGCCACCTTGCAAACATCGGTGATGCTAAGAGCCTGATCATCCACCCCGCCTCCACGCTCTATCGTCAGCTAGGCCCAAGCCAGCTTGCGGCAGCGGGAGTTCCAGAAGATCTAATTCGCATCAGCGTAGGTATTGAAGATGTCGAAGACATTCTTTGGGATCTAGATCAGGCACTAGAAGCTGCGACCGGGAGAAGTCGATGAGCTATCAGGAACTTACTGCCAAGCAACGACTTGAGATTCTGCAGTCATCCAAAGTGGTGGCGATGGTTGGAGTTTCCTCCAATCGCTCACGCGCTAGTTACTTTGTTGCCAGCTACCTCAAGGGCGGCGACTACTACAAGGTCTACTACGTCAACCCAATGATTGACACCTTGTTTGATGAGAAGGTTTATAACTCTCTGAAGGATCTGCCAGAGAAACCAGACATCGTTGATGTCTTCCGAAAGCCTGCTGACACACCTGCTGTTTTGGACGAGGCGATTGAGATTGGTGCTAAGACCATTTGGTTGCAGCTTGGCATTACCAATGAAGAAGTTGCTGAGCGCGGTAGCAAAGCCGGACTAAATGTTGTGATGAACCGCTGCCTAAAGATTGAGCACGCTCGCTTCCACGGTGGCCTGCATTTAGCTGGCTTCAACACCGGAGTAATCAGCTCAAGAAGGGCTATTCAGTGAGCAAAGCGCCGGAACTAATCGGTGATGCCTGGCTTGGAGTTTCCAAGCCGAGACTTGGCATTGCTGACTTTGCTGGCCGCTTTCTACTGCTTGATTTCTGGACGCTTTGCTGTGTCAACTGTCACCATGTACTTGCCGAGCTAAGGCCAGTAGAGAAGAAATTTGAAGATGTCCTGACCGTGGTTGGCGTTCACTCTCCGAAGTTTGAATACGAAAAACTTCCAGAGTCGGTTGCATCAGCAATTGCTCGTCACGGCATTGAACACCCTGTTCTGAATGATCCAAACATGTCAACTTGGCAGAGCTATGGCGTCAGGGCTTGGCCAACATTGGTTTTAGTCGATCCAAAAGGTGAAATCATTGCAAAATACTCTGGTGAAGGTCACGCCCATGCAATTGATGCCCTGTTAGAAAAACTAGTTCCTGAGTACGAAGCAGCAGGTTTATTGGTTAGAGGGCCAGGTGCCTACGAGGCAATGCCTCCAAGTAATTCTGCGCTAACGCAACCTGGCAAAGTCATCAACATCCCAAAGCAGTACCAGAGTCTGCTTGGTAATGCTCAGTTGCTTGTGAGTAACAGCGGTGGGCACAACCTAGTTGCACTAGCACTGACTGATTTAGATAAGCCTTTAGTGACAATTGGAACTGGGGAACGCGGCCGAGGCGATGGTTCATACGGCCAAGCCAGCTTTTCTGAGCCCTATGGTGCTGTGTTCGTTGAGGGCGAGCTAGCGAAGAAAATTGATGCACACCTTCTAGTTGCAGACACAACTAATCACTTAATTCGTGCAGTCAATCTTGAAACCAAGCAAGTCAAAACAATTGCTGGCACTGGCAACCAATGGATGCAGCGCGATGAGACTGATGGCGATGCGCTCAGCATAAACATCTCAACCCCTTGGGATGTCGAGCTTGTTGGTGATCACCTGCTTATTGCAATGGCCGGAGAGCACCGAATTTGGAAACTAGATTTGCTGAACAAGAAGCTATCGATATTTGCTGGAACAACTAATGAAGGTCTAGTTGATGGGGTTTTGAGTGAGTCGTGGTTTGCGCAGCCGTCAGCTCTTGTTTCATCTAAGTCAGACAACGGAAAAATCTGGATAGTTGATGCTGAAACTTCCGCGATTCGTTTTGCAAAAGACGGAAAGATTTCTTCACTAATTGGTAGGGGTCTTTTTGATTTCGGACATGTTGATGGTCCAGCAGATTCAGCACTTCTGCAGCATCCACTTGGTTTGATTGAATTGCCAGATGGAAGTTTGGTTATTGCTGACACCTACAACAGAGCACTAAGAAAATACTCACCATCAAATAATCAGGTTTCAACAATTGCTAGAAATCTCTCGGAACCGAGTGATGTTGAACTTGTAGAAACAGCTGATGGTCCCAAGCTTGCAGTAGTTGAGACGGCAGCTAATCGAATCACTCTTCTTCCGATCGAAAAAGAATCTTTGGTTGAAGGCGCTGCACTTAGAACCGTAAGGCCTGCACTAGAAGTGAAAGCGGGTGAAGTCCTAGTTGATGTTTCGTTTTCTGCTCCACCTGGACAAAAACTCGATGAGCGCTATGGTCCATCGAGTTACCTCGTCGTTAGTTCGACACCAAAAGAGTTGCTCCTTGATGGAGCTGGCTCTTCAGTTGAACTGAAGCGACGGATTGTCCTTAACCCTGCGATTAGCGAGGGAGTCCTGCACGTTGCCGCCAAGGGAGCATCTTGCGACGAATCCGATGAGGCAGCCCAGTGTCACATCCACCAGCAAGATTGGGGAATTCCGATCAAGGTTTCAGAAGCAGGCGTCGGGGTTGTTGAGCTGGTCCTAGCAGGCAAGGGCGCCATTTCTTAGCCAAAGCCCAGAAATCGTTGGGTTTGTTTTTCTTGGCGGAGTAGTCTTTCGCACATGACCAACAGCGCAGTTGAAAGAAAGCCCCGCGGAACATTTGCCTGGGCTCTTTGGGATTGGGCGGAACAACCATTCCCCACCATCTTCTCCACTTTTATTTTCCCGATTTACATAACCAGTGCCGCATTCGGACCTGAAGAGGACACCTCTCGAGCACTTGGCCTCGCAGCCACCTTCGCTGGTATTGCGGTGGCTCTAGTGGCACCTGTGTTTGGAAGAAGAAGTGATGAGGCAGGAAGACGAAAGTTTTGGCTGCTGATCAACACGCTTTTGCTGGCTGGTGTCATGGCGAGTCTTTACTTCATCGAACCAACAGCAGAGATGCTGTGGCTTGGTTTGATTATTTTCTCGTTTGGTGGATTTGTGCAGGAGATTGCGTTTATTAATTACTACGCAATGCTCAAGCAAGTAACCACCCCTTCCAACATTGGAAAAATATCTGGTTTCGCCTGGGGACTTGGCTACATTGGTGGAATTGTTTTGCTCTTGGTTTCGCTGGTTGGTTTTATTCAAACCGATACACCGTGGTTTGGAATTCCAACTGAGAATGCTCTAAATGTTCGCTCGGTCTTCTTATTCTCAGCAGTTTGGTTCATCGTCTTTTCGATTCCACTGTTCTTGGCAGTTCCAGAAATACCAGAAAAGCCAAATCGCGTAAAAGAGAACATCATCGAAAGCTACTTCAAGCTCTGGGCACAGCTGAAGTCCTTGTATAAGCAAGCACCAGAAACTTTGAAGTTCTTGATTGCAAGTGCTATTTATCGTGATGGTTTATCTGGAGTATTTGCGTTTGGTGGTGCACTGGGTTCACTGGCATTTGGTTTTGAGCTTGCTGAGGTGATTCTGTTTGGTATTGCTGCCAACGTGATGGCTGGTATTGGTGCTGCTATTGGTGGTGTGCTGGATGACAAGATCGGTGGCAAGCGCGTAATCATGGGATCGCTACTTGGTCTCACAGTTGCTGGCTTTGGAGTGTTTGCGTTTGCTTCACTTGGGCCAATCACCTATTGGGTTGGCGGTCTTGCATTGACTTTGTTTGTTGGTCCGGCGCAAGCAGCCTCCAGAACTTTCGTTGCTAAGTTCACTCCCCCTGGACGCGAGGGCGAAGTCATGGGTCTTTACATGACAACAGGTCGCGCTGTTAGCTTCCTGAGTCCACTGCTCTGGACCACAGCGATTTCAGTTGCACTCTCAATGGGGATCAACAATGCGCAGGCTACTGTTTGGGGGATTCTTGGTTTGATGGTTGTGCTGGTCGCGGGAATATTGCTACTAGCTCGAGTAAGCCCGAACCCTCAAATAATTACTAATTGAGTGGTTCGTTTCCAACATCAGTGATGTGAAAGCGAAGGTGTGAGCGGGATGCTGTTGGTCCGCGCTGACCTTGATATCTAGAACCATACTTCTCGCTGCCGTATGGGTTTTCACTTGCTGACGAAAGCTGGAAGAAGCAAAGCTGACCAATCTTCATACCCGGCCAGAGTTTGATTGGCAGTGTTGCAACATTTGATAGTTCAAGCGTGACGTGACCTTCAAAGCCGGGGTCAACAAACCCTGCGGTTGAGTGAGTGAGTAGTCCCAATCTTCCTAGTGAACTCTTTCCCTCAAGTCTGGCCGCAATGTCATTTGGGAGTGAGACGTATTCGTAAGTAGAACCCAGAACAAACTCCCCCGGATGCAGAATGAATGCTTCATCTGAAGAGACCTCAACGAATCTGGTTAGCTCATCCTGCTGCTCGCGCGGATCAATAAATGGATACTTGTGATTGTCAAAAAGACGGAAGAACCGATCAAGTCTTACGTCAATGCTGCTTGGTTGCAGTAAATCTAGGTTTAGCGGATTGAGCTTAATGCGACCAGCATCAAGTTGTTTTCTGATATCCCCATCTGAGAGCAGCATGCTGGAAAGGGTATCAGTGGCTAAGGCCGATTTTTTGATGAATGCGCTTGAGCCACTTCGGAGCCCACCAGTTAGCCGATCCAAGCAGCCTCATAATTGCCGGGACGAGCAGCGCCCTCACCACAGTTGCATCCAGCAAGATTGCGAAGGCGATTCCAAGACCCAACATCTTCATGATTGAAACACCGCTCGAACCAAAAGCACCAAAGGTGACAGCCAGGATCAGTGCGGCAGCGGTAATGATTCGACCTGAGCGCTGAAGGCCCAGTGCTACCGAATTCACCGTGTTGAAACCGGCATCGTGTTGTTCCTTGATTCGGCTCAGCAAGAAGAGTTCGTAATCCATGGAGAGACCAAAAGCTACTAGAGCAATCATTACTACTGATGACGTATCTATGGTTCCGGTTACTGAATACTCACCTAACAACCACTGCAGCTCACCGTTTTGGAAAATCCATGAGACCAGACCGAGCGTTGCCCCCAGTGACAAGACGTTCAAGAGAATTGCCTTTATTGGTATCAGCACGCTTCCGGTGAAGAGGAAGAGAATGATAAACGTTGTGATCAATACCCAGATTGCGGCAATTGGTAACGCTCCTTCGATTCCCTGTTGTGAGTCTGTGTAGAACGCTGCACCGCCACCAATCAAAACCTCATCCAAGTTGGTTTCTATCGAACGAAGGTTGATAACAACTTCCATGCCATCTGGGCTTCTAGTTTCAACATCAGTGATGGCATTAATGCGAACCCAGTCTGTTGACTCTTCTGTTGGAACAATGGCAACGCGAACGATGTTGTCTTGCTCCTGCACATCATCAATGAAGGCGTTTATCTCAGAATCACTACCCTTCACCAAAATCTCAATTGGTGAGGACTCTCTTCCCTCAAACCGCTCGCGCAGTAAATCACTAGCGACATGGGCTGGGTTGTCCTTAGGCAATACTCGATCATCGACCTGACCAAAAACGACCTGGCTGGAAAGAGAGAACAGGCCGGATAGGAAAAGCACGCTTACAAACAAGATTGGGAGTGGTCTGCGCATGGTGAAGCGAGCGATCTTCTCCCAGATGCCAGTGTCTTTAGGTGTCAGATCACGTTTGATTACTTGCAACTTGTTCACCCGGTCACCCAGCAAATTCAGCATTGCTGGAATTGCAATTGCTGCACCGATAACAGCCAAGGTCACAACCGAAACTCCGGCTAGAGCAAATGATTGCAGGAAGTACTGCGGGAAGAAAGCCATTGAAACCAAAACCAGCGCAACTGTTAGTCCAGAGAAAACAACAGTCTTACCGGCAGACGCAACGGTGTTAATTACTGATGTTCGAACATCATTACCTGCAGCTCTCTCTTCTCGGAATCTATTCACCACTAAGAGGCTGTAATCGATACCGAGTCCTAGACCGAGTCCGGTGATTAGGTTCAGAGCAAAGATTGAAACGTCAGTGAATTGGCTCGCAGCCCAAATCACAAAGAAGGATCCGAGAATCGCTAGACCACCAACAAAGAGTGGCAATCCGGCAGCGACAAGGGATCCAAAAACAAAAAGTAGAAGAATGATAACGATCGGAACCGCAACTATTTCTGCACGAATAATGTCGCTCTCAATTTGTTCATTGATTGCTTTAGTTACTGCTCCGAACCCGGAGACGTGAACTTCCGCACCACGGTAATCGCCGGTGTAGGTGTCAACAATTTCCTTAACAATTGGTGCTTGTGAAATTGAATTATCAAGATCAACCAAAAGATAGATAAGTTTTCCATCTTCGCTCTTGAGCTGTGTTGGAGAGCCAAGCATGTAGTAGTTGACTGCAGAATCAACACCCTCGATATCAGCAATCTCATCGGTTAGATCCATCACGAGGTCAAGATGGACTGGTCTCATTTGTGAATCAAGTTCATCTGCGTCAGATGGCAAATCAACCAAGACGATAAGTTCCGCTGGATCGACAGCAAACTCACTCTCAAGTAAGTCATTTACTAAAGCAGAGTCTGAATTTGGATTGTCATAGCCACCGCCCTGAAGGTTTCCGAAGACCTGAAAACCCCAAATAGTTGATAGGGCAATTAGCCCCACAAAGCCAAATAGGACGATTTTTGAGTGGTTAACAATTGCTTGGCCGAGCCGGCGCATTGGATCCTTACTGAGATTTACCTTGAGTAGATAACCAGAAGTTGTGCAAAAATTCCTGAATGGTCAAAAAACACCTGCAAAGAAGCTGGATTTACCTATTCCTCTCGATTTCTGGGCTTATTACCGCCTGGATCTTCAACGCCCTGGCTGTCTTTGAGCAGGCCGACTATCTAGCCAGCTGGTTTGGCTCAGCTGTTGATTGGGTTCTCTCGCTTGACCTGCTGATTGTGATTCTGGCGACGGTTGCGTTCATGCTCTCAGAAGCCAAACGATTGGGAATGAGGAACGTGTGGCTCTACTTCCTAGCCTCCGGCATTACGGCAGCCGCTTTTACTTTTCCACTCTTCATGTTCTTTCGAGAGCGCAAGATTCTAAAAAACAAACTAGCTGGTGGAGCCTTAGAGCGCTTTGAGTTTGATAATCACACCGTCGACATCTGGTCACCACCAACCTTGAATGCAAAAACACCAATTGTTGTAATGCACGACGGAAGAAACATCTTCGATGAAAAAGACAGCTTCACCGGCAAAACATGGGAAGTTCTTACCGCCCTGAGAGAAGAGGTCCGCGGGGAATTGCCATTGGTGATTGCGGTTTGGGGACTGAGCGACGAAACAAGAATCAGAGAGCTATCCCCTCAAAAAATCTCTGACGCTCATCCGGAATTCTGGGATATCTTTCCAGCTGAATACAAGACAACAGGCACCGACAGCTTTGGTGATTCATACGTTTCATTGATTGCAGATGCGATTGTGCCGTTTGCCCTTGAGAGATATGGAATTGAGCATTCTTCGTCTCGAACAGCAGTCATGGGTGCATCAATGGGTGGACTGATTTCGCTTTATGCAATGGCAGAAAGGCCGGGTGTTTTTGGAACAGCCATTTGTTTTTCAACTCACTGGCCATTTGGTAAAGAGGTAATGGTGGAAAAACTTATTGGCATGCTGCCAAGTGGATCTACTCACAGAGTTTGGACCGACACCGGAACCAAAGAGCTCGATCAGTACTATCCACCATTCCATGCACTTGCCAAAGAAAAGTTAATTGCGAAGGGCTATCAAGAGCCAGAGAACTTGGTTGCAAACATTTATCCCTACACAGGGCATCACGAAAGTTATTGGTCTAGAAGGGTGGCAGATGCTCTGAACTGGTGGCTAAAGGCTCCAGGTCGAGATGGGCAGTAGCTGGTTTTCCTGACATAAAGCGAACTACATCCGGATCAACCATCACATCTTTCATCGAGATTGGTCGGGTCAGATAAAGACCGTCCATGGATCTCACTCTTGAAAGCGCAACGTAGGTTTGTCCTGGCGAGAATGCTCCGCTTCCCATATCAATTTGAACCTCGTCATAAGTTTGACCCTGCGACTTGTGAATAGTTACTGCCCAGGCCAAACGCAGCGGAATCTGCTTGAACTCGGCCAATGTGATTGGAACCAAGACCTCACGAACCTTGCCAGTGTCCTCATCAAAGTCTTCTTCAATTTCATAGCGAATCTTTTCCCAGGTGGAAGGTCCTACTTCAATTTCTTCTCCATCAACATCAACAATCACAGCACCCGATGATGGCAGATCAACTACGTGACCAATCGTTCCATTTACCCATCTGCGCATTCGTTGACCACTACTGTCCTTGAACATGCTGCTGTCGTCATTCTTAATAAACATCACCTGAGCACCAACCTTTAGTTCCAGTTGTGTTTCAGCAGGAAGTGCTTTTCCAAAAGCTTTCTCAGCGCCCTCTGAATAAACGGCCTGAAACATTTTTGGCTTTGCTGTGATAAGCGACATTCGATTGCGATTGACTTGATTCACTTTTTCATTGACGGTTGCAAGGCGAATGACATCTTCGTTGTCCGGTGCCCGATTCCCGGCTTCGTTTAGTTCGTCCAGCATGTCCTTAGTGATGGTGCCATCGCGCAGTGCATTGAGAATTTCCTTGAAACGCTCATCGGACTGTCTAAAAATCTGAGAAAGCTCAAATCGCTCGATCCCTGCTTCGCGCCAAACATGGGCGTCAAAAAACCATAGAGATTGGTAGTTATCTTCGATGTATTTGCGCTCTTGAGGGTCATGTGGCGCTACCGGCGCTAACTGATAGGGATCGCCAAACATGACAATCTGAGCACCACCAAACGGAATCTTCCTCTTGCCTCTTGCTATGCGCATGGCCCTGTCGATGGCATCCATCATGTCGGCCGAAACCATTGAGATCTCATCAATCACCAGCATGTCCAGCGCTCGAAGCACTTCTCTGGTGCGCCTGGACATGTGGCGACCAATGTCAACCTCGCCCAAGATTCCCAGCGGAAAAGTAAAAAGAGAGTGAATGGTGACACCGCCAACATTGAGCGCAGCAACACCGGTTGGTGCACAAACCGCAAACGTTTTCTCTGTGTTGGCGGTCAAATAGCTCAACAGGGTTGATTTACCCGTTCCAGCGCGACCGGTAACAAAAACATGGTTGTCGGTTAGTTCAATGTAATCAAACAGTGCTTGCTGCTCAGACGATAAGTCAATAATCATCGCTTGTCTTTCGCCTGATTAATCTTCGCAAGCATTTCGTTGTAGTCAGAAAGATCCTGGTTACCAGTTCGGTCACTGGCTCTATCGAGTCTCTTTCTTTCTCGATCATCTGATCTGGACCACTGATAAACAACCATCAAAGTAATAACTATGGTTGGAATCTCTCCAACTCCCCAGGCAAAGGCTCCGCCTGCTGCTTGATCGGTGAGTGGGTCATCACCCCAAGTTCTTCCCATCGAACCAAACCAATCAGCCAGCAACAGACTCTTCTCATTCATCAGTCCAAGGCCAAAGAATGCATGGAATGCCATTGTTCCAATTAGCAGCATCAGCTTGAGTGGGAAAGAAGGTTTGTGTGGCTGAGGATCAATTCCAATCAGCGACTGCACGAACAAGTAACCAGTAATCAAGAAATGCACAATCATCCACTGGTGACCCAGGTGCTCTTCGGTTGCCCATCTAAAAAGTGGCGTGTAATAAAACAAAACTAATGACATTGCAAAATTGAATGCTGCAAACAGCGGGTGAGAAATAAACCATGCGTATGGAGTGTGCACCACCCAGAGTGCCCACTCTCTTAGTCCCCACGATCCATCTTTTCGTGCCTGCTGTACGCGAGTAATCAAAGTAACGGGAGCTCCCGGCACCAACAAGACCGGCACAAGCATTGAGAGCATCATGTGGCCAACCATGTGCATGCTGAACAAAAACTCTTGGTAGGCATTTGGTGCACCATTTGTCACATAGAGCAAAACCAACATTCCCAAAATCCAAGAGACGGTTCTAGCAATCGGCCAACTATCTCCTCGCTGACGAAGACGCATTAC
>CAYXWU010000020.1:11980-15110 GCA_964468885.1 uncultured Aquiluna sp.
TCAATCCCAGAACAACCAGCAAAGATGCTTTGCCCAGCAGCAGCAGGCCGTAAGGACTAAACAAATCGGCTGGTTGATAAAGCCGAATAAAACCAGACACCAAACCAGAGCTGGCGACCAGTGCAAAGGAAATCAGTGCCAGCGTTGAATACCTAGCAACCAACACTCCGGCTCGCTCACCAGTTCTTGAGAGTGCAAAGAGGGCCACCAACCCACCAACCCAGACCGTCACCCCAACCAAGTGCATCAGCATCGAGTTGACAGCCAGCGAGTGCCCGGCATCGGAGGATGCGTGACCTGACTCCGCCAGTGGATAAAGTCCCGCCAGTGCAATAGCGGCATTAACCGCACCCATCCGCTGGCCCTGGAAGGCGATGGTGCTCAGGCTCAGCAGCAAGGCAATGCCTAGGTTGATGGCCAGCAAATTGCCCAGCTCGATCTCTGTTGCAAATAACCACAGACTTTCACTGAAGACTGGTCCATAAGAAATGGTGCTGCCAGAGACATTCAAGTAAGTCAGTATGAAATAGCTAGCGGAGGATGCCAGCCACAAGCTAGCAGCCCAGCTACTAACCGGTTGCAAAGTCTTTCGCTCGTCTGGGTTGGCAGCAAAAGCTGACAAGACCAGCGAACCAACTGCCACCGCCATCGAGAGATTCATAATCAGTTTGCTGATTGGAGCTCCCCAGCGAACAAATGGTCCTGGATCCGCTAGTGCCAATGGCTCTGCCCCGCCACCAATAAAAAGTCCCGCAGTGATAAAAACTAGCGCAGCAAAAGAGACAATTGCGATGCTGCGCAGAATGCTAAGAGCTAGCTTTTGACTCACCTACCGAGCCTCGGGAAAAAGCGGGGAGTTTTCTCGGCATAGGCCTTGTATTGCGGATACTTTTCGCGAAGCATGCTCTCTTCCCAATCCGCCTTCAGGCTAAGAAGAGAATAAAGAAGCAGATAGACAATTACTTGGGGCCAGTAGCCACTATCCAGAATCACACCAAAGCCCATCAACAAAAGAGCAAAGTAAATCGGATGACGAACTCTTGAATACATCCCAGTTGTAACCAGCTGACCATTATCTTTTGGAATTGGCATGGCAGTTAGTGAATTGCCTAGGGCTAAGAATGAATAAAGAAGAAGTGCGGAGCCAAGCAAAATAAAGCCAACGCCGATGATCCCAATCACCTCACTGGCCGCGCCATAAGGCTGCTCCATTCGAGGAGATAGAACCAGCAGGAAAATCAGCAGAAACTGCAGGGTTACATAGAACCAGGCTCGGCTTTTTTGATTCATGAAATAACCCTAGGGCTTAAATACAAACGGCGCCCAGCTTTGGGCGCCGCTTGAAGGGTTTCTAAGACTACTTAACTGCAGCCTTCATCTTGCTTCCTGCAGACACCTTGACGGTGTTTGATGCAGCAATCTGGATGGTGGCGCCAGTCTGTGGGTTACGACCGGTGCGTGCCTTGCGGTGACCAACTTCAACGCTCAGGTAACCAGGAATGGTTACCTTCTTGCCCTGCTTTAGGGCTGCCATCAGTGTGTCAAACAAGCCATCAATCACGCGGCCCACAGCAGCTTGCGATTCGCCTGTGTGGCTTGCAATCGCGGCAACAAGTTCGCTCTTGTTCATGTGGTCCTCCTGGAGTTTGTTAGGGACATAAATGTCACTGCCAACTTATAGCCCGTAAATACGGGCCTCGCAGGCATCCCTCGGCGTGTTGGATAGAAAACCGCATAAATACGCGGTTTTTCGCCATTCGACACCCGTTTCAGTCAAAAGAGGCCCGAAAACAAAGCTCTAGAGTAGTGCGAGTGAGTGGGCAAGTAGGTGCCGAAAAGGTAACCCCGTGGCTGAAGATTCAGATTCTTTCTATAGCGGGTGGGCTTAGTTATCTCGGCAGTTCCATGTCGACCTTCGCAGTAATTCTGCGCGATAAGGATCAGGTTGGCCCGCTTGGGGTATCAGTCATTTTGCTGGCGATGCTTCTTCCAAACATTCTGATGGCACCGATTTCTGGCCAGATCGCTGATCGCTTCCCCTCGAGAGTGGTAGTTCCCGCAGCATTGCTGATGATGTCGCTAAGTGCATTGTCATTAGCTTTCATTCCAGTCAGTTGGTGGGCCCCGATCGCGCTTTTCACCATTGCAACTTTTGGTTCAATGGTCGGGGCATCCTTCTCGGCAACAATTGGACTGGTTACAAAGACAGAAGACTTGACCAGGGTCACTGGTATTCAGCAAACGTATGTGTCACTTGGCAACTTAGCCGGTCCTGCTGTTGGTGGGATTTTAGTTAGTACTACAGGTTTCTTCTGGCCCTTCATTATTGACTCAGCCTCTTTCTTCATCCTGGCCTCTGTTTTTCTGCTGGTAGGGCTCAATAGAAAACCAGTAGTTCACCAAGACGGCGAGAAGCCGAAGGCTATGGATGGATTCAGATTTCTTTTTGCCAATCCAGTGCTGCAGTCAATCATGTTGCTTTTGATGGTCGTTATCTTGGCCCTCGGAGTAGTCAGTGTTGGGGAAGTGTTCTTAGTTGTTGATGAGCTGGGAGCTAGCACATTGGTTTATGGAATCATCGGGGCACTGTTTGCCGCAGGAGCACTGCTTGGAGCTCTTAGCTTGCAAGCAATCAAGATTCCGGAGAGCAAACAATCATGGGGATTGATTGCATCTCTTCTGCTGATGGTGATTTCACTTGCTTCGCTTTCACTCGCACCGAACTATTGGTTTGCTGGTTTCGTTTATTTCCTTGCTGGCATTGGTAATGCGGGCGTCAACATCTTTGCCATCGGTCAGGTGCAGAGACTAGCCAAAGAAGAAACCAGGGGAAGAATCATGGCTGCCGTTCAAGGCAGTGTCACCGCAGCCAATGCAGCATCGCTTGGAGTCGGTGGAATCCTGATTGGAATTTTCGGTGTTCGAGAAGTTTTCTTCGCTGCAGGCATCCTCTCGCTAACAACCCTGGCAATCTTTGGTCCAAGACTGCTTAGAGCCAGCAGATAAAAGAAAACCCGCCTAGTTAGGCGGGCTGTCTTGAAACTTTTTTACCAAGAAGACTTGGTAACACCAGGTAGTTCTCCCTTGTGTGCCATCTCGCGGAAGCGAACACGGCTAACACCGAACTTGG
>CAYXWU010000021.1:0-14285 GCA_964468885.1 uncultured Aquiluna sp.
GGCTTGCGCTTTTCTTCTAGCAGTGCTTCTCGAACAATTCTGCGCGGGTCATACTGCCTTGGATCAAGTTTCTTCCAATCCAGATCTTCAAAGCCATCACCCAGCTCCTGTTTCATTTGAACCTGGGCATTGTCAATCATTCGCTTACCCTTTTTGACCCACTCGCCCATTTGCTTGGCGTAATAGGGAAGGCGCTCGGGTCCGATGATAAGGACGGCGAGTAGGGCAAGCAGTAATAGCTTCTCCGCGCTCAGTCCAAACATATCTAGAGTTTAGCTCTTTGAATACCTGGGTTTTTCCTGTTTCAAACCTAAGCTGGTGCCCAAGATGATTGACAAGATAACCAGCTGGAAATTTGCTGAGGACTTCGCAAGCGAACCCGCCGAGATTCGGGCTGCCCGTCGAAGTGCTAATGAGTTAGGCGTCGAGTCGGTCACCGAGGCAACAGGAAACCAATTGGCTGTTATTGCGGGTATCAGCAAAGCGAAGTCGATTGTCGAGGTTGGCACAGGAGCTGGAGTTTCTGGTCTCTGGCTGCTTTCCGCATCCTCGGATTCAGTTCTAACCACCATTGACTCAGAGCCGGAGTATCAACTTGCGGCAAGAGAAAACTTCAAGAAAGCTGAAATTGCCAGCTCTAGGATTCGAGTGATTTCGGGCAGGGCCCAATCTGTTTTAGCCAACATGGCCGAGGCTGCCTATGATCTAGTTTTCCTCGATCTAAACCCGGTTGATCTCACCACCGTCTTGCCCTTGGCGCTAGGGCTGACTAAACCAGGTGGCACACTAGTGATTGCCCACGCCCTGTGGCGGGATCGAGTTCCTAACCCAACTTTGCGGGATGAAGAAACATCTGGAATACGCTCAGCCATGCAAGCGCTAGCAGACAGCGAAGATTTCCTGGTTTCAGTTTCTTTGGTAGGCGATGGCCTACTAATCGCAAATAAGCGATAACTACTTCTTGATTACCCCAGCCAGCACTTTATGAAGCTGCTTGGCCTCTTCTTCGTTGACCGAGACCACCAGGCGCCCTCCGCCTTCCAGCGGCACCCGAAGAACAATCAGACCCCTAGGCTCGCGCTCGGCCTCCATCGGACCATCACCGGTACGTGGCTTCATAGCTGCCATGAGATAGCTCTCCTTGGAGTTTGTCGAAACCACAATTATCCCAGATTCTGCTGGCTAAGCCAACCCACCCTAGACAGAAAGCCAGCTGCGTAGGCCCTTTTCAACATCAAAAAGGTGGCCAACTGGCAAATTCTCATTATCGGCATGAGCGAGTGAGGGATCCCCTGGGCCAAAGTTGATGGCAGGAATGCCCAGGGCGGAAAAGCGGGCCACATCCGTCCAGCCATACTTAGGCTTTGCTGTCGTGGCAGTGGCAGTAAGGAACTGTCTTGCTAGCTCCGTATCAAGGCCAGGACGAGCCCCTTCCGCCACATCCACAAATTCAATTTCGAAACCGCTAAACAATTCTTCAATCTGTGCCTTTGCAGCCTGCGCATTCTTGCTTGGAGCAAACCGGTAGTTGATCTCTACCTCGCACAAATCTGGGATTACATTGCCAGCAATTCCTGCCTTGATTGAGACAGCATTCAGGCTCTCCCGATAATCCAGACCATCAACCGCAATTGTCTGCGGCTCAAAGGAAATCAACTTTTGCAAGATTGGGGTGGCTTTATGAATAGCGTTCTCCCCCATCCAAGGTCTGGCAGAGTGGGCCTTCATCCCCTTAGTTCTAATTAGCGCCCGAAGGGTGCCGTTGCAACCACCCTCAACTAGAGCTGAGGTTGGTTCACACAAAATTGCAAATTCGCCCCTAAGCAGTTCAGGGTGGTTTTGGGCTAATCGGCCCAGACCATTTTTTGAACTATCTACTTCTTCATTGTCATAAAAAATCCAGCTGATGTCATAGCGCGGGTCTACCAGCTCACTGGCCAGCTTGAGCATGACCGCTACCCCGCCCTTCATATCTACGCTGCCTCTACCCATAATCACCTGTTCACGCTCGAAGTGATGAAGTTGAGAGGGAAGGTTGTTTGCAACGGGAACCGTATCGATGTGGCCGGCAATCAACACTCTAGGCTTGCCAGAATTGGTGCTTGCAACAATTGCATTGCCGTCTCTAAGCACTTTTAAGTGTGGAAGAGCTAAGGCCTGCTCAATTGCATCGGCCAGCTGCTTCTCTGAGCCTGAGACCGACTCAATGTTGCATAGATCCATGGTTAGTTCGACGAGGTTCTTGCTCAAATCGATGGCGCTCATGCCCAAAAGGCTACCTGTATTCTGGTTCGAATGAGTGTCTTTCTAAATGACAGTGCCTGGGGGCATGGGCTGGCAACTATTGCTAGCGATGGCACCGTGCTTGATGTTTGGTATCCAGCACCTTCACTCGGCCCTGCTCCGCAATCTGATCTGCAGTGGTTCCCACCAAAAGAATTGGACCTAGTCGCCGGAGAAGATTCACTCAGGGAAGTCAGAACTGAGGTAATCCGACAGGAGGTTGAACTGTCGCTTCCCGTCACCTCAACAGCCGACGCTTACCTCAGACTGCACCTTCTTTCTCACCTGCTCGTAAAACCAAACAGCATCAACCTCGAGGGGTTGATTCCTAATCTTCCGATTGTTGTCTTCACCAATCGCGGCCCGGTATTGCCGGAGGTGTATCAGCAAAAGGCGCTTGAGTTTAGAAAGGCTGGAATCTCTGCTCACTCGCTCGATAAGTTCCCGCGCTTGATTGACTACGTGACACCTGCAAAGGTGAGAATTGCAGATGCCAATCGAGTTCGTCTGGGAGCCCACCTTTCCCCTGGCACCACCATCATGCATGAGGGCTTCGTTAACTTCAACGCCGGCACCCTTGGCACTTCCATGATTGAGGGAAGAGTCTCGCAGGGAGTTGTCATAGGAGATGGTTCTGATATTGGTGGTGGTGCATCAATAATGGGAACGCTATCGGGTGGCGGAAAGCACAAAGTTTCGATTGGCGCTAGAGCATTACTGGGAGCTAATTCTGGGGTTGGTATTTCAATTGGCGACGACACAATTGTTGAAGCTGGGCTTTATCTAACTGCCGGTACGAAGGTGAAGTTAATTGTCGATGAGCGCTCACAAATTGTTAAAGCTAGTGAGCTCAGCGGTATGCCTGGGTTGCTATTCAGAAGAAATAGCCAGAGCGGTGCAGTTGAGGCGATTGCGCGCGATGGTGTCGGAATTTCTCTCAACGCTGACCTGCATGCCTAGGAACTAACTGAATCCCAGCCCTTTGCTTCCAGCGGTTTTGAGTCTAGGTAAACGCCGCTGCCTACTTCTACCGATCCAATTCGTCTAAAACCAGCTGGGACACTGTCCGCTGGGAAACTAGCAAGAAAACCGTGGTCTTCTCCTCCAAACAAAACCCAGTCCAATGGATCAAATTCCTTGCCGTCACGGGCACTGATTGACTGAGCAGCTTGCTCTAAAACTGCAACATATCCCTGCAGATCAGAGCTTTTTATTCTCAGCAAAACACTTGATGCACTAGCCAAACGATTAGCATCCAGTGCTAAAGAATCTGAGATGTCCAGCATTGCATTAGCCGAGCACGTAACCGCTGAATTTATAGGTGGCTTTGGTCGAAGCTGAACCTGCACCAACTCTGGGTAACTTGCTGCCAAGGAATGATCTTTGTGTAAAAGCAAAGAAAGTCCGGCAGCTGCTTTTCCTAGCGTGCCAGCGACAGCCAAAACATCGCCAGGCTTGGCTCCGGTCCGAAGGATTGGCTTTCTATCTTTTAGATCACCATGGGCTGTGACAGCAACCACTATTTGATCGGCTAGGGCTAAATCGCCACCCACCACAGCTGCAGTTGGAGCAAGTTCATCTAGGGCAGCTTGTAAGCCTTTTGCAAAGTCCTCCAGCCAGCTCAATTTTGTGTCACGAGTTATCAGCAGAGCAACCACTAAAGAAACCGGCTCGGCTCCCATGGCTGCCACGTCGGAAAGATTGGTAGCGGCAGCTTTATAGCCAATGTCATATCCGCTAGATAGATCAAGCCGGAAGTCGCGTCCTTCAACCATTGAGTCGGTTGTTACAACGAATTGATTTGAACTAAGCCCAATTACCGCAGAGTCGTCTCCGGGGCCGACAAGAGTAGAAGGAACAGGCTTGAAGTGGCTGACGGTTTGCGCCAAAGCGCTTCTCTCACCAACTTCTAAGACTGTTTTGCCCTCGTACTTCACCAGACAACGCTAGCCTTAACCCGATGCGAATATTGCTTGTTTTCCCCATTCTTCTGCTCAGTGGCTGTGCCACAACCGTAAATCTCGAGGCAGCAGAAGATGCCAACAATCCAGCTTGCGCGGAAGTAATGGTGCGACTGCCAGAAGCACTAGGAGAACATCAGAAGCGATTCACAAACTCTCAGGCCACTGCTGCTTGGGGTGATCCTGCTGCGGTCTTGCTTCGGTGCGGACTTCCACAAGTTACAGTTTCTGAGCTTCCCTGTGTCACAGCTGGAGATTTTGATTGGTTGGTGGATGAATCGCAAGCTCCGAGCTACCGATTTATTTCCTATGCGACTAACCCCGCGGTTGAGGTCATAGTCGACTCAGATGTAGCATCCGGCGTCACTTCACTCGAATCGTTAGAGGCAGCTGTGAGTGTGCTTGAGCAAACAAAGCGCTGCACGGTTATCGGGAATTAGCGCTGAGTAACCAATCCTGTTTGGATGAGGGTTTCCACCAACTCTGAATAACTAACTCCGGATGCGGCTAGCAGAGATGGATACATTGAAATCGGAGTAAAGCCAGGCATAGTGTTGATTTCCGTGATCACAAAACCTTGATCGGTCAAAAAGAAATCCGTTCTAGCAAGTCCTGAACAGCCGATAGCGCGAAAGGCAGTAACTGCAGCCTGCTGCATTTGATCGAGCTGTTCTTGACTGAGGTTAGTTGGAACCAGTAGTTCTGCTGAATCGTCGATGTATTTTGCTTGATAGTCATAAAACTCACTGCCATGTAGTTTGATTTCACCAGCCAGCGATACTTGCAAAGTTCCGTTCGGTCGCTCTAAAACCGAGCACTCCACTTCTCTGCCAACGACTTGCTTCTCAACCAAAACCTTGTCATCAAATTCAAAAGCGCTATCAATAGCGTCAGCGAGTAAAGCTTTTTCTTTGACCTTGCTCACACCAACCGAAGAACCAGATCTAGCCGGTTTTACAAAACACGCTGGTGAAATAAATTTCTCTGCGCTGACAAGAATTTTTGCCCTGTCTTGTTGCCAAGTTTGCTTGTCAACAACCATTTCCTCGGCGACAGCTAAACCAGCCTGTGTAAAAATCCGTTTGGAATAAACCTTGTCCATAGCCAGCGAAGATGCCAAAACTCCATTGCCCACGTATTTGATTCCACAAAGCTGCAGCAAGCCTTGGATACTGCCATCCTCACCGTTAACGCCGTGTAGTACGGGAAATGCAATGTCAATCGGACCGAGTGATTCCCCATTGGCGAGCCTAAGCTCACCGCCACCAATTGGCATAATCAGCTCTGGTGATGCCTCACTAACTTTTGGATAATCGGTCAGTTTCCAGTTTGAATCAATGTTGTGAAGGACGAAGCGACCCGTTGGCGTGATGCCAATTGGAATAACCTCGTACTTTTTCTTATCAATTGCCGAATAGACACCAAGTGCGCTTACGCAGGAGACTGAATGCTCAGGTGATGCTCCACCATAAATTAGAGCTAGCTTGATCAAGACTCCACCTCAACGTCATCTGCCAGGTTTAGCTGCTTGCCAAACTCTGCTGGCTTCATTCTGCCCTCAATGACGTCGTGTACCTGGCCAACAATCGGCATTTCTATGCCAAGACGATTGGCAATGCTCAGAACCGGCTCAACCGAACTGAGTCCCTCTGCTGTCTGCTTGAGTCTGGTCAAAACTTCTTGTTTTTCAATTCCCTGCCCCAGCATTTCACCCGCACGGAAATTTCTAGAAAGCGAGGACTCGCTGGTGGCGATTAGATCGCCCAGTCCCGCCAGCCCAAACATGGTTCTTCTTCTAGCGCCGTGAGCGACCGCAAACTTTGTAATCTCCGATAGACCGCGGGTCATGATCGAAGCTTTGGTGTTCTGGCCATAGCCAATTCCAGAGACGATCCCAATTGCCACCGCAATTAAGTTCTTCAAAACTCCACCCAACTCGGTTCCAATAACATCTGAGTTCGTAAAGACAGTGAAGTAATCACTAGAACATACCCTGGCGACTTCGCTGGCTCTCTCCTGATCCGTGCAAGCAGCAACAGCTGCTGCCGGCTCCTGCCGGGCAATCTCCAGGGCAAGATTCGGCCCCGATAACACTGCAACCTGCGAAACGTCGCAACCAGTTGCTTCTGCAATAACTTCGCTCATTCTCTTGCCAGTACCTGACTCCAAACCCTTCATCAAGCTGATCAGAGTTGCCTTAGCCGGAATCAGAGAACTCCATTCTTTGAGAGATTGTCTGAGCTGCTGAGAAGGAATTGCAATATAGATCTGCTCTGCATCTTTCAAAGCTGTTTCAATGTCAGACGTTGCAGAAATAAGTGAAGGCAGAGAAATCTCAGGCAAATAGTCGGGATTCTGTCTTTCCCGGTTGATCTGCTCGCTTTGCGAAGACCTCCTAGCCCAGAGGCTGACATCTGTTCCGCCATCCGCAATGACCTTGGCAATTGTGGTTCCCCAACTACCTGCCCCAAGAACAACGATGCGACTCATTGCTTCTTCCTGAAGTTGCCAGTCTCATCTTGGTCGTGCTCACTTGGATTCCACAGCTTGACGGGTGGAGTTTCTCCTCGGAGCTCTCCCACTAAAGCTGCAATTGTCTTCATGACTTTGCCGGTTGCATCGTTTACTTGCTCTGTGGTTGGGTTTGTGCCGATGTCTAGATAAATAGGATCACCAATTTTCACTTTCACTAAGTGAAAAGGGTTTGGCCGAAACTTTAGGTTGTAATTACCAAGAATCTTGTGAACGCCCCAATGCGCAGCTGGGACAATTGGAACCCCAAGTTCGGCAGCCATTCGAATAGCGCCAGTCTTTCCGCGCATTGGCCACAACTCAGGGTCTCGCGTGAGAGTGCCTTCGGGAAACACCACAACAACTTGCCCAGCTCGAATGAATTCTTTAGCGGCTCTAAGCGGCTCATCATTGGACTTGCCACCTCTGAAAACTGGAATCTGTCCAACTTTCGGCAGTAAAAATCCAAGGATTGGAACTTTGAATAACGAAGCCTTGGCGAGGTAGTGCGGGGTTCGCTTCATGTGCAGGTAAACCGAGTAAGCAAACGCAAGCGGGTCTAAGTAGCTCAGGTGATTACCAACTAGGACATAGCCGCCCTTTGGGAGCTTTTCAGTGCCCTCAGTCTTGATGCGCATAGTTAGTCGAAGAAGTGGTGCCAAAATGGCAGCTACCAAAACAAATACCAGATTGTTTTCCCGCTTTGGGACTTTGGGCACTGCTAGTTCAGACATGGCTATGCCTCAAACTCGAAATCTGCACCTAGGTCTTCAAGCTTGCTAAGGAATTTTTCATAGCCTCGCGAAATCAATTGAACGTTGCTGACCTTCGAAGTTCCCTTAGCGGCTAAAGCTGCGACAACGTGAGAGAATCCACCACGCAAGTCTGGAACCACAATGTCAGCACCAACCAATTCAGTTGGTCCAGAAATCACGGCTGAGTGGTTGAAGTTTCGCTGTCCAAATCGGCAAGGATGCCCACCTAAACACTCGCGATAAATCTGAATGTTGGCACCCATTTTTCTAAGGGCTTCAGTGAAGCCAAATCTCTGCTCATAAACAGTTTCATGCACAATCGACAGACCATTGGCCTGTGTCAGAGCAACCACCAGTGGCTGCTGCCAGTCAGTCATGAAGCCAGGGTGGACATCGGTTTCAATTACAACTGGCTGAAGCTCCGAGCCTGGATGATAGAAGCGAATTCCCTTTTCCTGAATTTCAAACTGACCGCCGACTTTTCTAAACACGTTCAAGAAAGTCATCATGTCGACCTGGTTAGCACCTGCGACGAAAATGTCTCCCCCGGTTGCGAGGGCCGCTGCTGCCCAGGAGGCTGCTTCATTTCGGTCCATGATTGCTCGATGAGTGAATCCCTTTAGCTCTTTCACGCCCTCAATGCGGATGGTTCGATCGGTGTCGACGGAAATAATTGCGCCCATTTTTTGAAGAATCGAAATCAAATCAATGATTTCAGGCTCTATTGCAGCGCCGGTGAGCTCAGTTTTTCCCTCTGCGGTTGTGGCGGTTAGTAGAACCTGCTCGGTGGCCCCGACTGATGGATATGGCAAAGAAATCTTGGTTCCCTTGAGTCCATTGGGAGCGCTGAGACGCGTTCCGCCAGGAAGTTTTTCAATTACCGCACCGAAGTCTCGAAGAACATCAAAGTGAAAATCAACTGGCCTGGAACCAATCTCGCAGCCACCAAGACCTGGAATAAAGGCTTCTCCTAGTCGGTGCAAAAGTGGACCGCAAAACAAAATCGGGATTCTTGATGATCCGGCAAAGGCATCGATGTCAACCATTCGTGCTTGTTCGACGTTTGATGGATCGAGCATCATGTCGCCAGTAGCCGGATCGTGGGTAATGCTGACGCCATGCAGATTCAGCAGGTTTGATACAACCTCAACATCAGAGATGTGCGGGACGTCTAGTAGGCGACTGGGGGTCTCACCAAGTAGCGATGCCACCATCGCCTTGGTCACCAGGTTCTTCGCTCCCTTGAGATCAACTTGACCCTTGAGAGGTTTGCCACCTCGAATGGTGATTTGGCTCAATCAAACTCCTTTGGCAGGGAGAGTGGTGGGTCTCCACGACTCTCTTCTAGCCTCATAAGCGGCTATCGCAGCTTCGTTCTGAAGGGTGATTCCAATGTCATCGAGGCCCTCCATCAGCCGCCACTTAGTGTATTCGTCAATCTCAAAGGCAACCACAGTGTCGCTGAATCTCACCTCTTGGGCTGGCAAATCAACCTGCAATTCCATGCCTGGATTGGCTTCCATCGCCTGCCATAGCAACTCTGTATCGGAATCACTGATGACGCCCGCGATTAGTCCCTGCTTGCCAGCATTACCGCGAAAAATGTCAGCAAACTTCGAACTGAAGACTGCTTTGAACCCATAGTCGCGCAGCGCCCAGACAGCGTGTTCACGAGAAGAACCTGTTCCAAAATCACTGCCGGCAATCAGTACCTGTGCATTCTTATATGCAGCTTGATTCAAAACGAAATCTTCTTCATTGCGCCAGTGCGCAAATAGCCCATCCTCGAAACCTGTCTTGGTGATGCGCTTTAGATAAACGGCAGGAATAATCTGATCAGTGTCAACGTTGCTTCTGCGCAGCGGAGCACCGACACCGGAGAAAACTGAAATTCTTTCCATTAGTTCTCCACATCCGATGGGGCGGATAGTGTTCCGCGGATTGCAGTAGCGGCAGCAACCACTGGTGAAACTAGGTGGGTGCGAGCACCCTTACCCTGGCGTCCCTCAAAGTTTCTGTTGGATGTAGAAGCTGCTCGCTCCCCTGGCCCTAGCTGATCGGGGTTCATTCCCAAGCACATTGAGCAACCAGCAAATCGCCATTCAGCGCCAAATTCCTTGAAGACTTTATCTAGACCTTCTTCTTCGGCCTGCAGACGCACCTTTTGGGATCCTGGAACTACCATCATGCGAACACCATCTGCTTTTTTCTTGCCCTTGATGATTTCAGCGGCGGCTCGCAAATCTTCAATTCGGGCATTGGTGCAAGAACCAAGAAAGACCGTGTTGACCGCAATGTCTTTCATCTTGGTGCCGGGCTTTAGATCCATGTACTCAAGGGCTCGCTCTGCCGCAGCTCGCTCTGCTGGATCATCCATTTTTGCGGGATCTGGAACGCTGTCGAGCAAGGAAACTCCCTGACCTGGGTTAGTGCCCCATGTCACAAAAGGATCTAGCGTGTTGGCATCAATGAAAACCTCAGCATCAAACTTCGCACCCTCGTCAGTCTTTAGAGTCTTCCAGTACTCCATAGCCTTATCCCAGTCAGCGCCTTCGGGAGCGTGCGGGCGACCCTTCAGATACTCAAAAGTGATTTCATCTGGTGCAACCATGCCCGCTCTAGCACCTGCTTCAATCGACATGTTGCAGATGGTCATGCGGCCTTCCATAGAAAGCGAGCGAATAGCGCTGCCGCGATATTCCAAAACATAGCCCTGGCCACCGCCGGTCGAGATTTTTGCAATCACGGCAAGGATGATGTCCTTTGCCGTTACGCCTGGTCGAAGCGTTCCCTCAACATTTATTGCCATCGTCCTAAATGGCTTTAGTGGAAGTGTTTGGGTGGCTAAGACATGCTCTACTTCACTGGTACCAATTCCCATCGCCAACGCACCAAAAGCTCCATGGGTGGAAGTGTGTGAATCGCCACACACCACAGTTAGACCCGGCATGGTTAGTCCTAACTGCGGTCCAACCACGTGAACGATTCCCTGATTCTTGTCTCCAAGAGAGTGAATGCGAATTCCAAACTCTTCGGTATTGGTTCGCAAGGCCTGAACCTGGGTGCGTGAAGTTGGCTCAGCAATCGGCAAATGAATGTCGATTGTTGGCGTGTTGTGATCCTCTGTTGCAATAGTCAGGTCTTTTCTTCGCACATCTCTATTAGCCAATCGCAGTCCATCAAAAGCCTGTGGACTGGTGACCTCATGAATTAGGTGAAGGTCAATGTAGAGCAAATCAGGCGCACCATTTTCACCCTTAACCACAACGTGGTCGTTCCAAAGCTTTTCAGCTAAGGTCAGGGGCTTGCTCATTCGTGATCACCTCGCGAGTGCGTGAAAGTCAAGTTTAGAGCAAGCACTAGATTGGTCGGGTGGAGCCAATTAGGGCAGAAGAACTCGCCAAAATACAGGCCAAAACAGTCCGCACCCTTGCCATTGGGCAAGCCTTGGGTGGATTTGGATTTGGGTCAACCCTCTCAGTTGGTGCCATCATGGCGACTGAGCTATCTGGCTCGGCCGCTTTCTCAGGAGCCGCCGCAACCCTAAGTACACTCGGTTCGGCTTTTGTTGCGATACCACTGGCGAACATAGCTGCTAGACGTGGACGCAGATATGCCCTTGCCGCTGGTGCAGGTCTAGCAATTTTTGGTGCGATAGGCATGATCCTTGCCGCAACCTTCAGATCCTTTCCTATCGAGTTAGTCGCACTATTTCTACTCGGCGCTGCAACTGCAGTTGGACTGCAGGCAAGATTTGCCGCTGCGGATATCCCAACCAGTCGTCCAAAAGCCAAAGACATTTCGATAGTGGTATGGGCAACCACGCTCGGCGCAGTAGTGGGTCCAAACTTGATTGCTCCAGGCGAATCACTCGGATTAGTGATGGGGCTTCCCCACTTGGCTGGACCTTTCGTTCTAACCATAATCGCGCAAAGTCTTTCAACCGCCTTCTTCTGGTTTGGTTTGAAACCCGATCCACTCTTGTTAGCGCAGAAGATTAGTGGCGCCGAGCCCTCATCAAATAAAAAGAGATTCCGAGATGCGCTGTCGGTAATTAGAAGTAAACCTATTGCAGCATTCGCGGTAGTAAGCATTGCTCTGAGTCACATGGTGATGGTGTCAGTGATGTCGATGACGCCCGCGCACCTCAGTGGCGAAGAGCACTCACTAGCAGATGTTGGCTTTACGATCTCTTTGCATGTTGCTGGTATGTATGCTTTCTCACCTGTTTTTGGAGTCATCAGTGACAAGTTCGGGGCTAGGCCGACCATCCTGATTGGGCAACTAATCCTGCTTCTTTCCTTGGCAGTTTCTGGTTTTGGATCAAATGAATTCGGATTGGTGGTCACTGGTTTGTTCTTGCTTGGTCTGGGCTGGTCAGCAGGAACGGTTGCGGGCAGTGCACTACTGAGTCAGGAACTAACGACCGAGGAAAAGCCAGTCGTTCAGGGCTTCAGTGATTCGCTAATGAGTTTTTCTGGAGCTTTTGGTGGAGCAGTCTCGGGAACAATCCTCACGATCTATGGCTTCGGCGGGCTCAATGCAGCGGCACTGCTGCCTGTGATTCTCATTGTTTTAGCCGCTGGTTATTCCAGAAGGTGGCAATAAATAAGAAATCCCGCTTCTGAGATTTTGTCATCAGAAGCGAGATTTGTGACCCCAAGGGGATTTGAACCCCTGCTACTGCCGTGAGAGGGCAGCGTCCTAGGCCGCTAAACGATGGGGCCGAATTGCAACCCAAGAATCATGCCATAGATGACGCGCTTGGGCAATCTATCGGCTGAGTAGCCGCAGGCCGCCTGGGTGAATCTTCACGCTAAATGGCGCTGGGCCAATGATTTCACCATCACAAGTCATAGGAAAACCGTCGTTCTCAATTCGAATTTCCTTGGCCTTGAAGATCTCAACCTCTTTGTATTGAATGTGCTCACCCTTGTAAACGGTTGGGAAAATCTTTAGCAGTTTCGGTCTGGATACTTCATGCAGAATGAATACCTCAAGCTCACCATCTGTCATCTCAGACTTCGGTGAAATTCGCATTCCTCCCCCGAAGTTCTTGACATTGGCTACACCGCAAAGCATGGCTTTGAAGTTTCTCTCAACTCCATCGGCCACTAATCGATACTGAATTGGCCTGAACTTTGGTAGTTCGAGCAACATGGCAGCCACATAAGAGTTCGGACCTTTCGGCCACTTCAGGCCGTTTGCTCTTTCCGCACACAGCGCATCAAAGCCAGCCGAGATTGACCCTAGGGACCAAAAGCTTCGATAGTTGGTATCCACTTTCATCACATCAACATTTCGAGGATTCTTGATTCCCTCGGCAATGTTGTAGACAGCACCACTTGGATCATCGAGCGCAATTCCTAACTCTCGCACCTGATCATTACCACTGCCAGCTGGAACAAGTCCAAGTGGCAGTGAGGTTTCCATTGCAATGTTCACGCCGAGTTGACTGGTTCCGTCTCCCCCGATTGCGACAATGCCTGAAAGTTCGTCGGCTGATGAAATTGCCAGCTCTTTGGCTGACTGGGCAGAGTTGGAACTTAGATTGCGGGTAGGAATGCCGATCTCTGCAAAAGCAGCTAGTGCTTGGTCTCCCACTAAATTTCCCCGCCCGCGATTAGCGGCTGGGTTGATGATTACTCCCAGTGGCTTCATTGCCACCTCCTAATATCGACAAAGATAGACCCTGAAGCGAGGTGGCGCCATGAGAATCTCCAAATACGAGCATGCTCTGCTGGTGCTTAATCAGGCAGATGCTCAGCTAGTGCTTGACCCAGGCAGCTATTCCAATTTGCCAGAGCTAAACAACGTCCTAGCTGTTGTATTTACCCACCTTCACGATGACCACACCTCAGTCGACCATGCCCAAAAAATCAGGACTAAGTTTCCTGAAGCCAAAATGTTTGGCACCCAGGACGTAGTCGACAAACTAGTGGGTTTAGATGTGCAGGTTGTCTATCATGGCGATCACTACGAAGTTGGACCATTCCAAATTGATTTTTACGGCGATCTCCATCAACTCATACACCGTTCAATTCCGCTTGTTCAAAACGTTGGCGTAATGATCAATTCCACTCTTTACTACCCAGGCGACAGCTATACACTTCCTGAACAAAAAGTGGACGTGCTTGCCTGCCCAACCAGTGCACCCTGGCTGAGAATTTCAGACGTAATTGACTTTCTTGAAACAGTTAGGCCTAGCAAGTGTTTCCCCACCCACAATGCTCTACTTTCAGAGCAAGGGCATTCATTACAAAACAGCCGAGTGCAGCAAATAGTTGAAAAACACGGTGGTGAGTTTAGATATCTTCTACCTGGAGAAAGTTGGGAGCTCTAAAGAGCCACAATTACCGACGCCAGTAAATTGGCGATTGTAGTTCCACCCCAAAGGCGCTTTTCTTTTTGGCTACGAGTGATGTTATTCAAAATAGCTGAGGGAACATTGAAAACAACAAGACCCCAATTCACAATCTGGTTGAGGTTGGCATCTAACAGCGGTTGCAGAACCCCCAGCTGAGCTAGGTAGTGACCTGCAATCGCGAGCGCAATCAGAAATGAAAAGACGCTGGCGAATCGGTATTGAATGGGCAGTTTGCCTGGATTCTGTCCGCCATATGCATACTCGCCTAGAGGCGCTCCCAGGACAATTGCTAACTGAAACAGAGCCAGTGCGACAAAAGAGAAAACAAGGTAGCCAGCCGCAAATTGATCAATCATCAGTTAGCCATTCTTTGCTGGGGTGCCTGGACTCGAACCAAGAACAAAGGAA
>CAYXWU010000022.1:0-13670 GCA_964468885.1 uncultured Aquiluna sp.
TATTTGGGTTGTCTTCAGCGTCATGGTCTCCCGCACCCCTCTAGGTTAGAGCCTCAAGGCGCTCTACTTTGTTGGTCCAGGAAAATCCCGTGATTGTTAGTGTTTGATTGTGATAGAAAGCGCATTTGGCCAAATAGCCCTGATTCTGCTGGTAACAGCGGTGGTTGGTTTTGGCGCCAAATTTGCCAGGCAACCTCTAGTTGTTGCTTACATATTTGTAGGCATTCTGCTGGGCCCAACCTTCTTAGACCTGGTTCAATACCAGGCGGAGATCGAGCTTTTTGCAGAGCTTGGAATCGCACTTCTTTTGTTCTTGGTCGGCCTCAAACTTGATTTGAGTTTGATAAAAAACATAGGAAAAGTGGCAGTACTGACAGGACTGGGACAAGTCCTCTTTACCGCAGCACTTGGCTTTACTATCGTGCTCGCCTTTGGCTTTGATGCCACGCAAGCTGCCTACATAGCTGTTGCAATTTCTTTTTCTTCCACCATCATCGTTGTCAAGCTCTTATCGGATAGAAGAGAAATTGATCAGCTGCATGGTCAAATTGCTGTTGGTTTCTTGATTGTTCAAGACATCTTGGTCATCATCTTTATGGTTGTTATTGCCGCAATTGGTTCAAGCGCCGGCCAGGTTGACCGATCCATCCCAGTGCTCGTTTTTGGAAGCATTATCTACATTGCAGCCGCCGCAGCTATCTCAAAGTTGCTTTTACCAAAATTGCTTGCCTGGCTAGCTAAGAGCCAGGAGCTGACGCTTATTTTTGGCGTCAGCTGGGCCTTAAGTCTTGCCGCCATAAGTCATTCGCTCGGTCTTTCAATGGAAATTGGTGCATTCATCGCAGGCGTTGCTCTTGCTTCCACTCCCTATCGCGAAAGTCTCAGCGGCAAGATGGTGAGCCTTCGCGACATCATGGTCTTGTTCTTTTTCATTCAGCTGGGCTCATCGCTAAGTCTGTCTGATGCAGTGCAGCAGTTGCTGCCAGCCATTGTTATCTCCGTGTTTGTATTGGTGGCTAAGCCTTTGATTGTTATGGCCATAATGCGGTGGCTTGGCTACCGCAACCAGGTCTCCTTCAAGACATCAATGGCCATTGCACAGATCAGTGAGTTTTCACTGATTCTCATGGCTCTTGGGTTCTCGCTTGGTCAAGTGAATCAGGCGGCGCTGAGTTTGGTCACTCTGGTTGCTGTAATCACAATCACACTGTCGACTTATTTCATTCTTTACTCAGAGCGCATTTATCAGTGGCTACAACCAATTCTGAAGAGATTTGATGTTTCCGCCGAGGACAGGCTAGATGAAGATGCAATTGAGTCGCGTTATGACGCCATCGTGATTGGCGCTGGTCGACTGGGATCAAATGTGATTGGTGGTTTGGCTGAAAAAGGGGCAAACCTATTGGTTGTTGATCACAACCCGGAGGCGCTCAACAAGTTGGCTTCAGAGGGATTTGCAACGCTCTACGGCGACATCAGTGATCCTGAATTCGCCTACTCACTGCCGCTCAATGAAGCAGATGCGGTTATATGCACGGCTCAGGAACGTGGCACAAACCTAGTACTTCTTGAAACTCTTGATCGCTTTGGTTATGAGGGACAGATTTGCCTTACTGCAATGGATGCCCCAACTGCTGTTCTATTGCAAGAGCACCCGAGAGTTACCGTGATAAAGCCACTAAAAATGGCAGCCAACAGCATTATTGACGCACTTCCCAATCTACGAACTCGCGAGTAACCTCAACCTCTGGGAGGGCTAATGGGGACAGTCGATTTCTCAACCTGGATTCCAGGTTGGATATCTCTTGCAGCGGTAGTTGTCTACGGGACTCTTCTGGTAACTCTCGCATGGCGGGCAAAAATTGCGAGAGACAATTACCAAACCAGAATTCTTGTCACAGGAACTCGCGGCAAATCTGGTACAGTCCGACTCATTCATTCTGGTCTGGCAAACTCAGGGATCCGAACTTACGGAAAAGTTACTGGCACTGTCGCGGTCGAATTGTTTCCAGACGGTTCCGAGAAGACTACATCCCGCCTTGGTACCGCTGGAATTTCGGAAATGCCCCAGGCAGTCCGTCGTGGCTACAAAGCAGGCGCAACTCACGGCGTTTTTGAATGCATGGCCGTTTCTCCGCGACTCATTAAGACAGTTCAAGCTAAGTATGTTCAGGCTCAAATTGTCGTGATCCCTACTATTCGATTAGATCACCTTGAAGATGAGGGACTTGACGAATTTGAAATAGGCATGAACATTTTGAATGCCGTAGAGAAGTGTGAATATTTAGTAACTGGAGTAGAGCAGCCTGACCTAATAGCTGCCTACCAAGACTGGTGTCTCCAAAATGGAGCAAAGTTTGTCAGTTGCAGGCCTACTGAACTAACCCCAGTAGTTCCTGGGCATCACCCAGTGAATGTCGCTGTTGCACAAGCGGTTTGTGATCTGGTCGGTGTGAGCCACGAGCAATCCTCAAAGAGCCTAAGCATGGCTGGATTAGAACCCAGAGCGCTTGAACTGTTCAGCCTCAAACTGGACGAAGTAGAGACGCTGATGATTGACATTGGTGGTGCGAATGATCCAGCCTCGGCATTTGAGACTTTGCGTAGCTGGCAAATTCAGACAGAGAAAGTTGTGCCCGTTTTAGTGAATCGCTGGGAAAGACCGTTGAGGTCGGTGATTTTTTCGGCTTCACTTGCTGGAAATTATCCAATTGCACTCGTGAGCGGACCGTTATACCACTGGCTAAATAGGCCACAGACTCTTGATTATCTGCGATCTGCCGCTGGCCCAAAAGTCTGGGAAACTAACTTCGTTCAACTCTCTTACCTCGACTGCCTCATGCCAAAAAGAATCATCAGCAAACTTCGCAACCTAGAACCTGAACTTATCGACGGCAGATTAATCCTGCTTTTAGTTGAAAACACGCACGGCTCAAAAGTTGATCTACTTCGCTCAAGATTTATGCGGGGAAAAAGGCTTACTCAATCGGAGGTATTCGGAAATGATTGAACTAGATGTTGAATTAATCCGTGGAATCTTGGTGGTCGGTCTAATCATTTCCGCCCTCGTTTATCACTTTTTCAGAGTAAATAGCGGCGGTGTCGTTACTGCTCCATTCTTGGCAATCATGGTGTTGACGGGGGATTGGATTAACCTGGCCGGCTGGTTAGGACTGTCGATTGTTGGATATCTCACCATTCGATACCTAAGTGAGCGTTGGCCGCTGCCCAGGGTCTGGCTATTTTTTGCAGGTGTTTTCGCGCCAATGTCAATCCACATTCTTGGACTTAACCTTCTGCAATTGCCCGGGTTCGAAACATACTCCAGCTACCTGGCGGCTGGATTATATATAACGAATGGTTTGACTGCTTACGATGCAGCTCGGCAAGGTTTGGTTAGAACGCTTATTAGTGCGGCAGGCGTCACTCTTCTGACAGTGGTGGCCGGCGTCGTTATGTTTTGGTTGATACAAGTTAGTGAAATAGAAACTCAACCCTTGCCAGCTTTCGTCACTCACGATCCACTCCTTGCCTTCGTGACTGTTTCTGCGGCGATAGTGGCAAGGCTTGCCTTTGGACTGGGAACGGCCGGAATCATTGGCGGAGCTTATCTTCTGCAAATCGCCAGTCCCACGACGCTCTTGGTGATCTTGGTCTTCACTTTGGTTGGTGCTTTTGTTTATAGGCGGGTGGCAAACTTCATGGGACTATCGCCCAAGCAGGCGTTCTATTCACTATTGGCAGTGGGCTCATTGGTTGCTTGGTTTGGTTTGTTCTGGGCAAGCTACCTCGGAGTTCCTGGTGCGGTCGAAGTAGAGGGTTTTGCACTTGAGCCGCTATTGGTTGTTGGTTTGATGATTGGCGAGACAGCGCGATTCGGCGCTGTTAGAACAATCACCGGGGCCACTTTGGTCTGCGTGGCTGGTTGGGGAATTACAAGCCTCGTCGGCGCAGGGCTGATATCAACACTTGCTGCTTACGCCATCACGGTGGTTTTGCTAACTGCAGGGTTGATCTTTGCATTTAGGCACGTTAGGAAGGGATGGGATGCTGCCGTGAAGGGCAGCACTCGCTGGGCATCCTAAATCTGAGGCTTCCGCTAAACTCTCGTTGTTCCTAGCTGCCCTCGTAGCTCAGTGGATAGAGCAAGAGCCTTCTAATCTCTTGGTCGCAGGTTCGATTCCTGCCGAGGGCGCCATTGTAAGGATAAGGATTACCTCAGTCGCCTTGAGGCGATACGGAATCCAATCGGGATATTTCAACCGAAACAATTCGCCTTCCGTTAATCTCTTTGACTTCGGCAAGATATTCTCCGATTTGCGTTTGATCTCCAACTTTGGCGAGTCTGCCAAGCTGGGTCATTACTAAGCCACCAATTGTTACTACAGTTGAGTTCTCAATTTCCGCTCCGATAAGTTCGTTGACTTTTCTTATCGGAGTGTGGCCGGAAACTCTCCATATTCCCTCTCCATGGCCAGACTTTAGTCGAGCAGGCGTATCATGCTCGTCATAAACCTCGCCCACCAGCTCCTCAATCAAGTCCTCTAGCGTCACAAGACCATCCGTCCCACCGTGCTCATCAACAACCAGGGCAATGTGGCGACCAGCCGAACGAAGCTGCGCAATTGCGGGCAACACACCCATGATATTTGGCAACATTGGAATTGGTCTTGCGAGTGTTGAAACCTGCTCAGCATCCTTGACGGAAGTCATCAAGTCTCTAACGTGAACAAAGGAATTGCAGTCGTCAAGGTCACGCGTGATGATGGGGTAGCGCGAGTAGGGATGGCTTTTGGCATACTCGCGGGCTTCTGCGATTTTGAGTGTGCTTTTTATGGTGACAACGTCAGATCTGGGCTTCATAACCGTATCTAGCGAATGCTCTGCAGATTCCAAAACATCAGACAAAACTTCTCGATGGTGCGAACTCAAGCCCTGATGAGTTTCCACAATGGACATCAGCTCATCGGCAGACAATTCCTCAGCTCTCTTTTTTGGGTCTCCGCCCAGCAAGATCACTACCAAGTCACTCGATTTTCCAACCAGCCAGATAATTGGTTTGAAGATAACTGCGATACCTGCAATTAGAGGTGCGACGAGTAGCGAGAAACCAACTGCTCTCTGTAAAGCAATTCGCTTGGGGGCTAACTCACCGAATACCAACGAAAGATACGCAATTCCTAAAGTCAATGTGATTATGGCAATTGAACTCGCAGTCACAAATTCAAGTCCCAGGTCAACTAGAACTGGAGTCAAAAGCGGCGCGAGTGCGGTAGCACCGAACGCAGCGGAAGTGAAGCCCGAAACTGTAACACCGATTTGAACTGCACCTAGAAAAGTATTGGGTTGTCTCGCTAGTTTGACAACAAGCCTGCCTCTGCGTCCTCGACGCTCAAGTGCGGCCAGCTGTGACTCGCGCAGAGAGACTAGAGCAAGCTCAGATGCGGCAAAAACTCCACCCAAGAGTATAAAAAAAGCGATTAGAAAAGCAGTAGATATGTAATCTGTCAAAAAGACTCACCTAAAACCAAATTCTGGTTACCCACCAATTTCATGCGTAAAAGCTTGGCTAGTTTGGCTGAGGAATCGCTGATAGACAGCCTGCTAGGCCAAAAATGGTGCTAATTCTCTCCAGAATTGATCATCCGACCTTGCGAGTCACTGGCAAGTCAAGAGTATTTGGGTAATACATTGACTTCATGCGAAGAATCATCGGATTAACCAGATTCGCGGTTGTTGTCCCCGCCCTGGCCTCGATTGTTGGCGCACTGCTTCTGATGGCACAGGGATCGATTGAAATGATCCGGGTATTCATAGTCTCAGTATCAAACCAGGTCTCACTGAAGGACACAATCGTTGAAGTCCTTACCGCGGTGGATGCCATTTTGCTAGGAACCGTTCTACTGGTGATTGGCTATGGACTGTATGAATTGTTTGTTGATACTGACATCAAGGTCCCAGCGTGGCTGCAGGTCAAGGATTTGGACGATTTAAAGTCAAAGCTCATTGGTGTGGTAGTTGCGATAATCGCCGTTGTTTTTGTTGGCGTGTTTGTAGATTCTAACCGAGCACAAGATGTCTTGTCCTACGGAATTGGCGCGGGATCATTGGTAGCGGGATTAGCCATATTTGGTTTGTTGACTCAAAAGCCAGCTAAACAATCCAAAGCTTCGACCAATAAAGCTGAGTAGTTAGAAGAAGTCGAGAGCTTCCAAAAGCATGTAAACGCCGAGTAGAAAAAGTGCGATTCCTCCGGCGCCCCTGAAAGTCGCTAGTCGCTCACTAGATGTGGACAACCAATCTCGAGCCTTTCCAGCGGCCACCGCGTAAACCATGTCACTGGCGATTCCAATAATGCTAAAAATCAGTCCAAGGATTAGCATCTGGACGATTGGGCTTCCATCTGCCGGTGAAACGAACGAAGGCAGGGCCGCGATAAAAAACACAAGAGTTTTGGCATTTGTTATTCCAACAACAACTGACTGCTTGATCACAGTTCTTGAAGAACTTGCCTTCTCGTCTGCGACCTCCAGATTTCCCCTGCCAAGGAAAGCTTTGAGGCCGAGGAATGCAATAACTATGGCTCCTGCGATTTTGATTGAGAACAAAGCGCCAGGTTGCTGCTGAATTAAGACACCTAGCCCTAGAGCCACCACAATGATTTGTAGCCCTACGCCAAAAGCATTTCCAATCACTGACAGCACGGCTAATTTTGTGCCCAGCACCAATGCTCGACCAATTGCAAAAAGAACGCTTGGCCCGGGGACGACAATTATGACAATCGCCAGCAACAAAAAGCCCAGCAGATTAGAAGTCGAAGGCAATGAGGTTCTTTCCTAAAGGGCCGCTAGAGCCAGCTCAACCATGTTTCTAAATCCAGACTCTCTTTCTTCTGAAGAGGTGTGGCCTGTGTCATCCATCATGTCAGAGACAGTAACAATGCTTAGTGCCTGCCTTCTGAACTTAGCAGCCAGCGTGTATAGCTGACTGGTTTCCATTTCCAGGGCTAGAACACCAAGTTTCTTCCAATGCTCCAAAGAGTCGGTTTCGTCATAAAACAGATCACCAGAAGCGACCATGCCTATGTGGTGAGGGATCTGCTTGTCCCTAGCCTTAGCCACTGCCTTTTCTAGTAGTTCATAGCTTGCAGCCGGAGCAATGTCCAGGTCGCCGTAAGTTCTGCGGTTGATCTTGGAATCAGTTGATGCAGAGATTGCAATGACAACATCTCTGAGTTTGGTTGGGGCAAGGCCACCAGCAGTTCCTACTCGAATCGCTTTTTGAACGCCGTAGTCATTGAATAACTCATAGGCATAAATTCCGATGGAGGGAGCCCCCATACCGGTTCCTTGCACTGAAACCCTCTTACCATTCACGGTGCCGGTGTAACCAAACATGTTTCTGACCGAGTTGTATTGCACAGGGTTTTCTAGGAAGTTTTCTGCAATCCACTTAGCTCTTAGTGGATCGCCTGGCAGCAAGATAGATTCCGCAATCTCGCCTGGTTTGGCCGCGATGTGGGTGCTCAATTAGGTCAACTCCAAGTTTCCACTATCAATCTGACCTTGCTTGCGATAGAGATCTAGCTTGCTTCTGGTGTCAGCAATGTCTAGGTTGCGCATGGTTAGCTGACCAATTCGATCAGCTGGTCCAAAGGCTGCATCCTCAGTTCTCTCCATCGAGAGCTTTTCTGGGTGGTAGGACAGCTCGCCGGTTGTGTCCAGGATTGTGTAATCGTCGCCTCTTCTGAGTTCTAAAGTGACAGTGCCATTGATGGCTGAAGCAACCCAGCGCATCAGAGATTCTCTGATCATTAGAGTTTGCGGGTCTAGCCAACGACCCTCATATAGAAGTCTTCCCATTCGTCTGCCCTGCTCGTGGTAGCTCGCAATGGTGTCTTCGTTGTGAATAGCGCTAATCAATCGTTCGTAGGCGATATACAGAAGCGCCATGCCAGGAGCTTCATAGATACCGCGGCTCTTAGCTTCGATAATTCTGTTTTCGATCTGGTCGCTCATGCCAAGTCCGTGGCGACCACCAATTTCATTGGCGAGAGAGAATATCTCAAAGGCAGACTTGAGTTTTTTTCCATTGATTGCAACCGGTCTGCCCTGCTCAAAACTGATGCTGACTTGCTCGGGCTTGATCGCAACGCTCTCTTCCCAGAACTTAACTCCCATGATTGGTTCGACAATTGAATAGGAGGTTGATAGAAGTTCCAGGCTCTTAGCTTCGTGTGTTGCGCCAAGAAGATTGGCATCAGTTGAATATGCCTTTTCTGAAGATGCGCGATAGGGCAGATTTCTTTCTTGCAGCCACTGGCTCATTTCGGCTCTACCGCCAAGTTCCGCAACAAACTTCTCATCTAGCCAAGGTTTGTAAATCTTGAGGTTTGGGTTAGCTAGTAATCCGTAGCGGTAGAAACGCTCAATGTCGTTGCCTTTATATGTAGAGCCATCACCCCAGATTGAAACACCGTCTTCTTTCATAGCTCTCACCAGCAAAGTTCCAGTTACTGCTCTTCCTAGGGGAGTGGTGTTGAAGTAAACCTTGCCGCCGGTTCTGATGTGGAATGCACCACAGGCGATGGCGACCAGACCCTCTTCTGCTAATTGTTCGCGGCAATCAACCAAACGAGCACCCTGCGCACCATATTCTTTGGCTCTGGCAGGAACGGATTCAATGTCAGGTTCGTCATATTGACCAAGGTTCGCGGTGTAGGCATAGGGAATTGCACCCTTTTCCTTCATCCAGGCAACTGCCACAGATGTGTCAAGACCACCTGAAAATGCGATACCAACCTTTTCACCAGTTGGTAGCGAGGAAAGAACCTTAGACATGCGCCTAAGCGTAACCAAAAAACGCGGTTTAGGCTCGCTCCATAGCTCTGCGCAGACTGTCTAGCCCAAGTCCACCTAGGTTTAGTGCCACCTTGTGGAATTCTTTCAGGCTGAAGCTTGCGCCCTTGCGTGCTTTGTAATCAGCCAGAATCTGCTCCCAGATTCGCTGACCGACTTTGTAGCTAGGTGCTTGACCAGGCCAGCCGAAATAGCGAGTGACTTCAAATCGGACAAATTCTGGACTGAGATTTACATTCTTGGTCATGAAGTTAAGGGCGTAGTCAAAGTCCCAAGTACCGGTTCCATCCAGGTTCTGCTTTTCGGTGTGAACGCCGATGTCCAGAACCACTCTGGCTGCTCGCATTCTCTGACCATCAAGCATTCCCATTCGATCAGCTGGATCATCTAGGAATCCAAAGCCTTCCATCAAGCGCTCAGCATAGAGAGCCCAACCTTCGGCGTGACCGGAAGTTCCAGCTGCCAGGCGACGCCAGTCATTGAGTTGATCTTTTACATAGACAGACTGAGCGATTTGCAAGTGGTGACCTGGCACACCCTCGTGGTAAACGGTTGTTGTTTCCCGCCAAGTGTTGAATTCAGTTACACCTTCTGGAACTGACCACCACATTCTTCCCGGCCTGGAAAAGTCATCTGTTGGACCGGTGTAGTAGATGCCACCGTGCTTGGTCGGTGCAATCATGCACTCAAGTTTGCGAATAGGCTCCGCAATCTCAAAGTGAACCCCATTAAGTTTTTCAATTGCCTGGTCAGATAGTTTCTGCATCCATTTCTGCAGTTCAGCTGTTCCATGTAGCTTGCTCTTAGGGTCTTTGTCCAAAATCTCAAAGGCTTCTTCAATGCTGGCGCCAGGCTTGATGGCGTTTGCAACCTCTTGCTGTTCTGCGATGATGCGCGCCAGTTCCTCGCGTCCCCACTCATATGTTTCGTCGGGGTCAATGACCGCACCCAAGAAGCGCTCGCTTAGCAGGGCGTAGCGTTCTCGACCAATCGCATCTTTGCTGGAGGCATTGGGTAGTAGTTCAGTCTTCAAAAACTCACCAAACTCTGCATATCCAGCGGTAGCAGCTTCGGCAGCTTTTTGCAGTTCATGTTTTAGCGAACTGGAAAGTTCACCTTCCTCTGGCTTGGCGTTTTTTGCAAACTCGCGAAAGAATCCATCCGCCGCGGTAATCTGCTTCACCTGATTGATTACCTCTTCGACTTGGCGCTTTGCCGGAGCATCATTTTTCCTGATCGCAACTCTTAGAGTCTCGGCGTAACCACGTAGTGACTGCGTTACTTTGTTCATTCGGGCAGCTAGATTGTCCCAATCGTTTTCGGTCGCGGTAGCAGAAAGATCAAAAATATCCCTGACTCCCTGGGCAGGCGATGCGATGTTGTTCATGTTTCGGAAGTAAAGACCTGCGTCGTAGGTCCTAACCTCTTTTTGAAGATCCTGTAGCAAGGCATCCTTGCTCACCTCATCAACTGAATCTTGCGGCTGCAAAGCTTCCAGCTTTCCAATCAGTTCACTCGCGTCAGCTCGCGCCTGCTTCAAAGCTTCGGGAGAGTGGTCATCCATATCTCTCTCGCCGCCGGGAAAACCAAGATAGGTGGCATAGCTAGGGTAAGTTTTTGCAAGATGTCTTACCCAGTCATTGGATAGTTGATCGATGGCCGTTGGTGTTCTTTTCACTTTTTCTCCTAAATTGCCGGTTGCTGCTGGGTTATGCAGTGGATGCCGCCACCTCTGGCAAAGAGCTCTCTGGCATCAACCAAGCGAATCTCTCGACCGGTATACACATCTCTGAGCATCGCCTGAACTTCCCTGTCCATTTTGTCATCAAATCCGCATAGCAATACTGCGTCATTTAGGACGTAGTGATTGATATAGCTGTAGTCGACGAAGCCGTGAGAATCTTTTTGAACCTCGGGAGCTGGGATGGCAATTAGTTCAAGCTGGCTCTCGCCAAGGGTTTTCTTTACTTCTGCTGAGATCGCAAAGTCTGGATGGGAGGAGTTTCTTTGGTCGTGGTAGAGAACTTTGCCGTCTGGAGTGAAGCAGGCAACAATGTCAACGTGACCCTTGGTTCCAAACTCTTCATAGTCGCGGGTAAGTCCGCGCTTTAGCCAGACCGCTTTGCTGGTGCCAAGCTTCGCATGAATCTCCTGTTCAACTCGCTCTCTGCTCCAGCTTGGATTGCGCTCCTTGCCGAGTTGAACGGTTTCGGTGAGCAAGACAGTGTCACTGCCGTTGACGTGGATGCCGCCGCCTTCATTGGTGAGTGCGGAGCCCGAGACCCTAATACCTAAGTGATTGGCAATTCTGGTCGCGAGCTTGGCGTCCTGATCAAATTTGGCCCAGCCTTGCGCGCCCCAACCGTTGAAGACCCAGTCGATTGCGACCAGCTCATTGTTGTCAATTGCAAAGGTCGGACCGGAATCTCGAACCCAAGCATCATCTATTTCAATTTCAACGAGTTCTATTGCTTTAGAAAGGTATTGCTGAGCAACTTTTATATCCGCTGGATGAACAACAACACTGACTGGTTCAAAATCGGAGGCTTGATTAGCGACATTCGACCAAGTCTTATATGCCGCCTTGATTTCGTCTTCGGTTTCACCGAGCGTGTAGCCGGTGTGTGGAAATGCCACCCAAGTTCGAGAGTGTTTCTCCCACTCCGCTGGCATTCTCATGGTTGCAGTCCTGGTATACCACCCTGCTCGCCCTGGCCGCCGGTGGTGCGGTGGTTTATTACAGGATCGGTTAGTGACTTATAGGTATCAGGTCTTCTGGTTGCAAAAAAAGGAAATAGCTCTAACCAGTCTCTGCGCTGATCAAGATCTAGCTCGGCAATCAAAAGTTCATCTTGATCACGGGATGCTTGAGCAAGGATACGTCCATAGGGATCAACGATGAATGAGCTTCCGTAGAAGTTCAAAATGCCCTCGTGACCATATCTGTTTGGAACCACAATATAGAGACCATTGGCAATTGCGTGAGAAACAATGACTGCTCGCCAAAGAGGCTCAGTGTCAAAATCGGGATGATCTGGCTCTGATCCAATAGCGGTTGGGTAGCAAAGTATGTCTGCACCAGCCAAACCATATGCTCTGGCGACCTCGGGGAACCACTCATCCCAGCACGTTGGAAGACCAAGTTTTGGCTCTCCGTCCAGGTTCAATTCATACACCGGATAGGGATCTTGGCTTGGTCCAGGTTGAAAATATTGATCTTCGAAATAACCTTCGGTGACTGGAATGTGTAGCTTTGGGGTTCGACCAATCACCTGGCCATTTGGATCGATCAAAATTGCAGTGTTTAGCCCACGTCCGTCTTCGAAGGGCTGATATTCAAAAAGGGATCCGTGAACAAAGATTTCATTTTCGCGAGCCAAACGCTTGAGCAAAGTAGCAGTTGGCCCATCGGCCAATTTCTCAGCGGTTTGATTTGGCACGGCAGTTGGGCAAACGTCAGCTGGATAGCGCGAGAGCGTTAGCTCCGGCAGGAAGATAACTTGTGCACCTTTTGCTTTGGCTTCCCTTACAGCCAGCTCAATCTGGCTTGCATGTTGCTCAGCATCTTCTTTCCAAGCAAATTGCAAAGCCGCAACAGTGACTATCGCTCGCTCTGGTTTGCGAATGCGTGAAAGTGGAGCGAGGGCAGGGGTAAAAGTTATCTTCATTTGTCCATCGAATCCAAGATCTCAACTAACAACTCAAAACTAGTCTGCGGATTGACAATCGCAAACCTGGTGTGTGCCTTGCCCCTGAGAGAGGAGGGAAGCACAAAGGCCAGCTGGTCAGCGAGCAGCTGTTCAGACCATTTCTCGTAGTCCGACATTTCCCAACCTTCTTTTTCAAAAACCACTACTGACAACTGTGGCTTTCGAACCAATTTCAAGCCGGGGCGCTTCTCGATTTCAACGGCAATCTGGTGAGCGAGTTCAACGTTTTGACGAAGTGCCGAGCGATACTTTGCCACTCCGTGAGTGGCCAGAGAGAACCACAGAGGTAAACCGCGAGCGCGCCTGGAGAGATTAAAAGCATAATCCGACGGGTTCCACTCAATTGATTTATTGATTGGCTCCAGGTATTCACCGTGCTGCGAGAAAGTTTGCTTTGCCAAAGTTGGATCTCGGTAAACCAAAGCACACGCATCAAAAGGAGCAAATAGCCATTTGTGGGGATCAACTATGAAGGAATCCGCTTGTTCAATTCCATTAAAGCTATCGCGCAACTCCGGAATCAAAGCACCCGCTAGACCATAAGCGCCATCGACGTGGAACCAGACGTTTAGCTCTTTAGCCAACTTGGCAAGTCCAGCTAGGTCATCAATGATTCCAAAGTTAGTTGTGCCAGCGGTTCCAACAATCGCCATCGGGGAAAGCCCCTTGGAAAGAGCCTCATCAACTGCTTTTTTAGCCGATTGATAATCAATCAAACCTTTGTCGCCGCTAGCTGCCTTGGTGGTTTGAACACCCAAGACCATGGCAACAGATTGAATTGAAGAGTGGGCCTCTTCGCTGCAAATGATGGTCCAGTCTTTTGCGCCTTCTCGTTTCTTAGCTTTTTCTCTGGCAACTGCCAGGGCCGAAAGATTGCCCAGAGTTCCGCCCTGAACAAACACACCACCAGCACCCTCGGGCAGTCCGAATTCTTTAGCCAAGAAAGACAAAACTTGATTCTCGGCATAAACAGCACCAGATCCCTCTAACCAAGATCCTCCGTAGATGGAGCTTGCAGAAACCACCAAATCAAAAAGACTGGCTGCTTCAGTTGGTGCAGCGGGGATGAAAGATAGAAATCCAGGGTGATCAGTTGAGATGG
>CAYXWU010000023.1:0-4238 GCA_964468885.1 uncultured Aquiluna sp.
CACCAAACTCAGAATCAACCCAGGGCGAAATCAAAACTAGTTTTGAAACAAACTTCCAACCATTCTGAGCAATTGCTAATGCCAATCCCCCGCCAGCGGAGTCTCCCATCAGCACTACCGGTTTTCTGTCTGACACTTCCTGCTCAATTTTTCTTAGCAGCTCAAGTGCATGGTCGACTTTGTATTTAGGTGACAGTCCGTAGCAGACAACCACAAACTCACTGCCTGTCTCGTGTGCTAGCTGAGTAATCAAGCTCCAGTGTTGGGTTGCAATTGGTTGAACGTAGCCGCCGCCATGTAGATAGACCACTGTCCGCTCCACAGTTTGTGGCGTGACCCTATATACAGAGAATCCATCCACCATCGCATGTTGAAGCTCAAGATTTCGAAGTTGTTTCTTAGTTGGCTTTGCCGGTGGGCGTGGTGGTTGTCCAATCTTGGCAAGTCCCAGCTTTCTTCGAAGCAGAAAATAGAGCCAAACAATTCGCATCACCGGACTCATTTTTGACACCTAGGGCAAAAGTAAAGCTTGCGCGCTGCTAGAACTTCCATAACAACCTTTCCTGAGCACTCTCTGCACTGCTCGCCAGCTCTCTTGTATACGTAGTAGCGATCTTCGAGCTCTGGCTTTCCTCTCAAATATCCATCACGTGTGAGCATCATGCCTGTTCGAACTCCAATTGGCATCAATCTTTGAGCATCTAGCCAAATGGCTTCCAAAACATCTTTTGGAACTTTCTTGCCAGCAAGTAATGGATTTAGCTTGGCGCGATAAAGCAGTTCAGCTCTGTATACATTTCCCACTCCTGCAATCACTGATTGGTTCATCAAAAGCTCGGCTATGGACCTAGAACTGCTGTGGGCTTTTTCTATAAATCTCTCTAGGTTCTTGCCCTGATGATCTTTGGCAAGTGGGTCAGGGCCTAGTTTTCTCAACACCTCTTGTAGTTGGATTTCATCAATGACTTCGCAGGCAGTGGGACCTCTCAAGTCAGCAAGTTGGTTTGGCACCAAAAACCTAGCCCTGACTTCGCCGACTGGTTCAGGTGGTTGAGAAGAGAATTGTTGAAAGCTCCACTTGCCATAAATGCCCAGGTGAATTCTCACAATTGCTTTACCAAAATGAAGAAATAGTTGCTTGCCATGAGCCTTTGCCTCGCTGAGCTTCTTGCCGCTCACCAGCTGAGCTTGAGTAAAGCGCCCCTGGGGAGAGACGACTCTAACTTTTTTGTTGGAGAAATCCTTATTGAAACTGTTTGCAATTCGATGAACAGTGTGGCCCTCGGGCATTTTTAGTAGATGACCTCACCGTTTTGCTCAAACCTTGCGATTTTGCCAATCCTTCGCACGTGCCTTTCATCGCCAGAAAACGGCCTATCAATAAAGATTTTGATTAGCTCCAATACCTCTGCCTGCGAGTGTTGGCGAGCGCCGACAGCAGCAACATTGGCATCATTGTGGTCTCTGGCGAGCGCGGCGGTGTCGGCATTCCAGATCAGGGCAGCCCGAATCCCCTTGACCTTATTAGCCGCGATTTGTTCACCATTGCCGCTTCCCCCCAGCACGATTCCCAGCGCTGGAACGCCCGAATCAAAATCGGCCATCACGGCCTTAGCGGCAGCAATACAAAACCCTGGGTAGTCATCCATGGCGTCATAGACCTTAGGACCGTGGTCAATCAGCTCATGACCAAGCGCGGAGAGCTCCTTTACTAAAAAAGCACTCAGCTCCATGCCTGCGTGATCAGTGGCGATGTGAATGCGCATAAACCGTCCTTTGCTTCTGACTCAACAATAGCCCTGCCAAATCCCCAATAATTTCTTGCTCCAGCCTCCCTTAGGCTAGAGCGGCTAGCTAGTGATGGAGTTATGAATGCCAGGAGAAAACCTAACCAGAGTCGAGGCCCAGGAGAGAGCCGCCAACCTAAGCGTTGAAAGTTACCTGGTGGAATTAGACCTCAGCGATGATCCAAAGACTTTTGGTTCAAAAACTACGATTCGCTTCTCCGCCAAGGCAGGCAGCAGCACCTTTATTGATGCCATCACTGACTCCGTGCAGTCGATAACCCTAAACGGGGAATCGCTTGATCCAAAAACCCACACGGACAACATTCGAATTGAACTACCGGGACTTGCGGAATCCAACCTTTTAGTGGTTGAGGCAAGAGGCAAGTATTCAAACTCCGGTGAGGGATTGCACCGATTTGTGGATCCGGTTGATAACGAGGTCTACCTCTATACCCAATTTGAAGTGCCGGACTCAAGGCGCATGTTCGCTGTTTTTGAACAGCCCGACCTAAAAGCCACCTTTGAATTTCACATCACCGCCAACGCGAACTGGCAAGTAATTTCAAACACCACTACCCCGGCTCCTGAGTCGCTTGGAGAGGGTAAGGCGCTATGGAAGTTTGCTCCGACTCCTCGCATCTCCAGCTACATCACTGCTCTGATTGCTGGTCCCTACAAAGTTTGGACAGATGAGCTCACGTCATCGGATGGCAGAAACATTCCGCTGGGAGTTTTCTGCCGTGGATCGCTGGCTCAGTATATGGATGCCGATTACATCTTCGAAAAAACCAAGGCCGGCTTTGAGTTCTTTGAAAAGCTCTTTGACTATCCCTATCCGTTTGAAAAGTATGACCAGTTGTGGGTGCCGGATTTCAACGCCGGAGCCATGGAGAATGCTGGAGCAGTCACTTTCACCGAGAACTACGTATTCCGTTCAGCAGTAACTGACGCTACTCGTGAACGCCGAGTAGTTACCATCCTGCACGAGCTGGCTCACATGTGGTTTGGTGATCTTGTTACCATGCGTTGGTGGAACGACCTTTGGCTCAATGAGTCTTTTGCTGAGTATGTTTCAACTCTCGCCACCGCAGAAACCAGTGAGTGGAAAGAGGCGTGGACTACTTTCGCCGCCCTTGAAAAGAACTGGGCCTATCGCCAAGATCAGCTTCCGTCCACGCACCCAATTGTTGCAACCATCAATGACCTTGAAGACGTGCAGGTCAACTTTGATGGAATCACCTACGCCAAGGGAGCCTCGGTGCTCAAGCAGCTGGTGGCGTGGGTTGGTAGAGATGCCTTCTTCAAGGGCGTTGCCAGCTACTTCAAGAAGCACCAGTGGAAGAACACCGAACTAACAGATCTTTTGGTTGAGCTTGAGAAGGAAAGTGGTCGCGATCTCACAAGCTGGTCCAAGCTTTGGCTTGAGACGGCAGGGGTGAACACTCTCAAGCCCAAGATTGAGACCAAAGACGGCACCATCACTTCCTTTGTGATTGAGCAAACTCCGCAAGAAGGTCACGACTACTTGCGTCCTCACCGCATGGGAGTTGGTCTCTTCAATCTTCAAGAAGGAAAACTGAAGCGAGTAGAGAGCATCGAATTAGATGTTGCTGGCAGAGAAACTAAGGTTGATCAACTCATTGGAAAGAAGCTGCCAGACCTAGTTTTGCTAAACGATGGAGATTTGGCCTATGCCAAGATTCGTCTCGATGATGCCTCCCGAAAAGTGGCCTTGGCAAACCTCTCCGGCATCGAGGACTCACTTGCCAGAACACTAGTTTGGACTGCTGCCTGGGATGCCACGCGAGATGGTGAGACGCCTGCCAGCGAGTTTGTGAAGTTGGTGCTCGGACACATTGCCGCGGAAACCGAGTCCACCACCGTAACCACATTGCTGCGACAACTTGTCACAACCAGTGTGCTGTATGTCAAAGAGTCGAACCGTGAAAAGACACTCAGCGAGATAGCATCCGGCCTGATGGAACTTACCGAGGCTGCTAAGCCAGGTAGCGATAACCAGTTGCAGTTTGCCAAGTTTGTCCCGCAATTTGCTCGCACCAACGATCAGCTCAATTGGTTAGATGCAGTTCTAAGTGGAAGCATGAAGATTTCTGGACTCGAAGTCGATCAAGATCTTCGCTGGGAACTACTAACCGGCCTTGTGATTGGTGGCAGAGCTGGCGAGGCTGAGATTGACCAGGAACTAGAGCGCGACAACACAGCTAATGGACAAAAGTTTGCTGCAGCTTGTCGCGCTGCCATTCCTACCGCAGCTGCCAAGCAAGCAGCGTGGCACACCCTGACTGAAACTGAGGACTACAGCAACACGCTAGTGAACAGCGCATCACTGGCCTTTGGCCGCGTCAATGATCTTGCACTGCTAAAACCATTTGCTGATAAGTACCACGAAGTTGCACTCAAGATATGGAACAGCCGCACCTATCACATTGC
>CAYXWU010000023.1:4338-11041 GCA_964468885.1 uncultured Aquiluna sp.
ATAAGTACCACGAAGTTGCACTCAAGATATGGAACAGCCGCACCTATCACATTGCGGCTTACCTGCTTACGAATCTTTATCCGGTGCAGCTAGCAAATCAAGAACTAGCTGATAAAACCAAGGCACTGATAGAAACGGCAGAGTTTAAGGAAAAACCAGCACTTCGAAGAATTCTGGTTGAAAACTTAGCTGGACTCGAGCGAGGACTAAAAGCACAAAAGGCGGATATCTGATGGAGCTAGGCACTGTTTTAGAGCAGTGGTCAATACCCATCAACATCGCAGTTGTATTGGTAGTTGCAATCATTGCAAAAGCAATTCTGTCTGCCGCTACCAGGCGCGTAGTCAGAACAGTGATTGGTGGCGTTAGCAAAGTTCAACGTGCAGACTTGGATCAAGTATTAGCTGAACAAAGACTGGCTGCTAGAACCAAAACCATTGCCAGCGTCTTGGACAATTTTGCAACCTGGCTAATCACCATCACCGCCATTGTCATGGTGCTGAGCGAGTTGGGGGTGAATGTTGGTGCACTCATCGCCGTTTCAACCGTCGTGGGAGCAGCAATTGGTTTTGGTGCCCAGACTTTGGTGAAGGATCTCATCAGCGGATTGTTCATCGTCTTTGAAGACCAATACGGCGTTGGCGACCGAGTGCAGGTAGATGGTGTGACTGGAACCGTTGAGCGAGTGGGGCTGCGAGTGACAGAAGTAAGAGATGAAAATGCTGTCTTGTGGTTCATACGCAATGGCGAAATCCTAAAGGTAGGAAATTTCTCCCAAGAAAAGAAGCGAAGCAAGCGCAGAGCGAAGTAATTGCAAACTTTTTTCGAACGGGTCGGCGGCGAGGCGGTATTTGAAAAGCTCGCCTCTGAGTTTTATCGTGGCGTGAGCGCCGATTCCCTGTTGAGCCCGATGTATCCACCGGAAGACATGGCTGGTGCGGAACGCCGACTGCGACTGTTTTTAGAACAATACTGGGGAGGATCCGACACCTATCAAAAAGAGCGTGGACATCCAAGATTACGAATGCGTCATGCTCAATTTCCAATTGGGCCAAAAGCGAGAGATGCTTGGCTTTCTCATATGAGGACGGCCGTTGACTCTCTTGGTTTGTCACCTGCCGATGATGCCGAGCTCTGGGATTACCTACAGCGTGCTGCTCACGCAATGCTTAATTCTTTTGAAAACTAAGCAACTTTAAAACTTTGTTTGGCCATCACGTGGCCATAGCTTGAAGTCAATCTCACCCAGCCATTGGTGCGAAAGACCTTAATCTCTTCGTCTTTCTGCATAAACCCAAGCCCCGCCATGGCAAAAGCGCTTCCGCCAGGCAAATTGAATTCCAAGCTCACCGTCTTGCCCCAGATACCCAGTCGAACGCGGGCTGCAATTGCACTACCCACACTGGTTGGCAAACTCTTCGCAACTTCTTCAATTCCATCTTTTGCCCACTTAGTTATCTGCTCTTGCGAAACAATGCCAAATTCTTCCCAGCCTTGGCGAGGAGGAGTGACGCCAGTCCAGGCAGCTCTCGCGGTCTCCTTGGGCAATTTCAAATCACTTGATTGATCGTTGATGTTCTCAAGCACTTCAGTAATGGAATAACTCGAATCTAACTCGCTAATACCCGCAAGTCTGATAGTCCTCAACCCAAGAATGGTTGGGCCGTCGCTCAGAAGCGAACCTGAATAAATCGGTGAGACATAGCATGCCAAGACATCACCAAATGCGCGAAACTTCACAACCGCGTCATCATCCAGCCGCTTGGCTCTCAAAAGAAAGGACTTGAGGTCAGCGGTGTCTCTAGGGTCTGGAAATCGAAGTGTGTGCATTAGAAAACTAAACTAGTGGGAAAGAGGCGGTTACATGCTTGAACCCATTATCCCAGCAGATCCCATAGCTGACTTAGTTGATGTCCTGGATCTCAAACAGCTTCCTGATGGGAACTACTTAGGTAGGACCCAGTGGATGCCGCACGGTCGGGTCTTTGGCGGCCAGGTGCTGGCGCAATCCTTGGTTGCTGCCATGAATACTGTCGAGCCAGATAGACCGGTCCACTCCCTTCACAGCTACTTCCTTCGTCCTGGCGACATACATAAAGAAATTGCTTTCGAAGTGGAAAATCTAAGAGATGGAAAGAGCTTTTCTGCCAGAAGAGTCAAGGCACTGCAAGATGGCAAACCGATATTCGTTCTTAGCTGCTCATTTCAATTACCCGCTGCTGGCGTCGAGCACCAGGAGGTTATGCCAGCCAACTTGCCTGATCCCGAATCACTTCCATCAGCCAGTGACCTACTCTCAAAGTTTGATCACCCTGCAACTAACTACTGGTCCAAGGCCAGACCATTTGACCTAAGGCATGTCACAGAACCGGTTTATCTGCGGCCTGCCAAAGAACAAGTGGCGGAGCAATTGATTTGGTTCAAGGCAATAAGCCCATTACCAAGTGATCTAACAACCCAGACAGCTGCCTTGGCATACGCCTCTGACTACACGATTTTGGAGTCGATATTCAAAAAACATAATTTGAGTTGGGCTCATCCTGGATTAAAAACAGCGAGCTTGGATCATGCCCTTTGGTTTCACTCTGAACCCAATGTCAATGATTGGATGCTCTATGTACAGCACTCCCCTGCAGCTCAGTCTGGAAGAGGACTGGCGTTTGGGTCAATCTATTCGAAAGCTGGTCAACTTCTAGCGTCAGTTGCCCAAGAGGGCATGGTGCGAGTGCCGGAGCTTCGTTAGTCGCGGGTAAGTCTGCGATATGCGGAGCGATGAGGCTTTGCGGCTTCTGGTCCCAGTCGCTCAACCTTGTTCTCTTCATAAGCTTGGAAGTTGCCCTCAAACCAATACCAACGATCTGGTGTTTCATCATCACCTTCATAGGCGAGGATGTGAGTTGCCACCCTGTCTAGGAACCAACGGTCGTGAGTAATAACTACTGCGCAACCAGGGAATTCAAGCAAGGCATTCTCTAGCGATGCCAGGGTTTCAACATCGAGATCGTTAGTTGGCTCGTCAAGCAGCAAAAGATTTCCACCCTGCTTCAAAGTAAGAGCTAGGTTCAAACGGTTTCTCTCACCACCAGAGAGAACACCAGCCTTCTTCTGCTGATCGCCGCCCTTGAATCCAAATGCTGCGACATATGCGCGAGAAGGCATCTCAACCTGCCCGACTTGAATGTGGTCAAGACCGTCAGAAACAACTTCCCAGAGGGTCTTTTGCGGATCAATTCCTGCTCGGTTTTGATCAACATAGGAAATCTTTACGGTTTCACCGATTTTTAGTTCGCCACCATCTAGCTTCTCAAATCCAGTGATGCACTTAAACAGCGTTGATTTACCAACACCGTTGGGTCCGATGATTCCGACGATGCCGTTTCTGGGCAGGCTAAATGATAGGTCAGTGAAAAGTGCTCTTCCCTCGAAGCCCTTGCTGATTTTCTTGGCTTCAATCACAACATCGCCTAGACGCGGACCTGGTGGAATCTGAATTTCTTCAAAGTCCAGCTTGCGAGTCTTATCGGCCTCGGCGGCCATCTCCTCATATCGCGCAAGACGGGCCTTCGACTTGGTTTGCTTAGCTTTGGGGCTAGAGCGAACCCATTCCAGCTCATCTTTCAAGCGTTTTTGCAGCTTGGCATCTTTCTTACCCTGTACCTCAAGACGCTCAGCCTTCTTCTCCAAGTAGGTTGAGTAATTGCCTTCGTATGGATACGCGCGGCCGCGATCAAGCTCCAAAATCCAACCCGCGACGTTATCTAGGAAGTAGCGGTCGTGAGTTACCGCGAGAACTGCTCCTGGATACTTAGCAAGGTGCTGCTCTAGCCATAAAACAGATTCCGCATCCAGGTGGTTGGTTGGCTCATCCAGCAATAAAAGATCTGGCTTCTGGAGAAGAAGCTTGCAAAGGGCTACTCTTCTGCGCTCACCACCAGATAAAACATTTACAGGAGTGTCAGAAGGTGGACAGCGCAGTGCATCCATCGCCTGCTCAAGTTGATTCTCTAAGTTCCAACCGTCAGCTGCGTCAATCTGCTCTTGCAAAGTTCCCATCTCAGCTAGGAGTGCATCGTAATCGGCATCAGGGTTTGCGAGCTCAGCGCTAATTTCATTAAAGCGATCAATCTTTCCCTTAAGCTCAGCGACTGCCTCTTCGACGTTTCCTAAAACTGTTTTCGTTTCATCCAGCGGCGGCTCTTGCAGAAGAATGCCGACTGTGTAGCCCTCGGCCAATCGCGCTTCACCATTTGATGCGGTCTCAAGGCCTGCCATAATTTTTAGAACAGTTGACTTACCGGCGCCATTTGGACCAACCACGCCTATCTTGGCGCCTGGCAGAAATGCCAGTGTCACGTCATCCAGGATAACTTTGTCTCCATGCGCTTTACGCGCCTTAATCATTTGATAAATGAATTCAGCCACTTGTAATCGATTCCTGAGATATGGAAGAAGCTCTCTTCGCCAACTGCTGAGGGATAGTTTATCCCCTGCGGTGTAATGGAGTTACTAATTGCAGGAGGCGAAGAGAGCCCACGGGATCGTTGGTTAGGGGGCCGATTGATCCCGTCGGAGGCTAGGCGGGTTGAAGTTCTGCCTCCGAGTCCTCTTCCGTAATTGCGGTTCGCTCAAAGCTGGTGGTTCCAAAACTCAAATCGTGCCCAATAGCATCCGCATCAATCTCAACACTGGTGCCGCTGCGCTCACCGTTATCCCAGTCACGTATCCGTAGCTTGCCCTGCACAATCACTCGGTCACCCTTGGCTAGCGAAGCACCAGAATTGATAGCAAGTTTGCGGAAAGCTGAAATGGTGAACCAATTGGTTTCGCCCGTTACCCAGGTGTTTTTCTCTGAATCAAATTTCCGATAGCTGCTAGCTAGGCGAAAACTAATTACGTTCAGGCCACTTTCAGTTACCACCTGACGAGGAGTAGTAGCAATTAGGCCTCGAATGCTTACCTGTTCTGCCATGAAATACCTTCCTGTTGTTTGGCATAGTTTGCAACTACTAGCCAAATCGCAACAGAGGGTCAGAAAAAGCTGTGGATAACTATTTCAGTAGGTGTGAGAACTTGCTTCTAACCTTGGCGACCTTTGGGGCTACGACTGCTACGCAATAGCCCTGGTTTGGATTCTTAGCAAAAAAGTCTTGGTGATATTCCTCGGCTGCATAGAAATCAGAAAGCTGGCTTACCTCGGTGACAATTCGATCGCCCCAGATTTCCTTGGCTCGCTCAATAGAGTTTTCGAACAGGTGCTTTTGCTCAGGCGTTGAGTAGAACATGGAGGACCGGTACTGGGTCCCAATGTCGTTGCCTTGGCGATTGAGCTGGGTTGGATCATGCAGTGTAAAAAATATGTCCAGAATCTGCTCTGAAGAAATGATGGCTGGATCAAATTCAATTGAAACCACCTCGGCATGACCGGTGTTGCCATCGCACACTTGCTCATAGCTAGGGTTTGGCTTACTTCCTCCGGTATAGCCGCAGGTAATGTCTGCAATGCCAGCGAATTGGCTATAAGCAGAATCTAGGCACCAGAAACAGCCACCGCCGAGTACAAATTTCTCCATGGCAATCTAAACTTTCTATTTGTGCGGATTGTTCCGCAAAACCGGAAGGTATGGCAAAGCCTAATTGAGTCATAAAAACCCCGCTCTGGGAGTTCTGTTTGCCCTGTCCGCGGCAATCTTGTTTGGCCTAAATGCCTCAACCACCAAGGTCATCATTGGTTCAGGAATATCTGCCGAGCAAGTTGTGTTTATTCGTTCATTGTTCACTGGTTGCATTGCCTTGAGCTGGGTTTTGCTTACTGCTCCAAAAACCATGAAGGTGCCCGCTCGAATGATTCCAAGACTTTTGCTACTAGGAGTAATCGGTGTTGGGCTTTTGCAGTGGAGCTATTCCCAAGCTGTCTTTTTCTTGCCAATTGGTATAGCACTCCTTCTTGAATACACGGCGGTGTTGTGGGTGCCAATAATCGCTTTGATTATTTTCAAAGAGCGGGTAAAAAAACAAATCTGGTTAGGAGCAGCGCTTGTCTTGGGAGGACTAGCTGTCGTGGCCCAGATATGGGATAGCCAACTAAACGCTCTGGGAGTCTTTTACGCATTTCTGGCTGCTGCTGCTCTTACGGTTCACCTGATCACGGGTGAACGAATTCAGCGAACCCTTCCTACCAATGTGACTCTCGCATATGGAATGAGTATTGCCACACTTTTCTTTCTGCCATTTGCAAACATCGGCGAATTAGATCTCTCACTCTTAGGGTCATCACTAAACCTTGAGGGAAACCTAGCAGCAGTCGATGTTCCACTCTGGCTTGCATTGACATTTATGGGAGTCTTTGGAAGTTTCCTTCCGATGGCCCTCACATATTTAGCGCTGAGAAATCTCTCGGCCACTTTGGTTGGAGTCGTGGCTACGGCAGAAACCATCTTGGCCGCGCTCTTTGCGCTGCTTTGGCTGGGCGAACAAATTTCACTCACCCAGTTCCTTGGCAGTATCGTGGTGATAGCAGGAATTCTCTTGGCACAAACTGCCAGAGAATCAAGGAGCGAAAAGGTGGTCGAATAAGTGGCGACAATAGAGCTGACACTCGAAACTTTTGAAAACACCATTGCTAAAGAAGGCATCACATTCGTTGACTTTTGGGCAGAGTGGTGTGGACCATGTCGCATGTTTGGACCAATCTTTGAAAAAGCTT
>CAYXWU010000023.1:11141-13663 GCA_964468885.1 uncultured Aquiluna sp.
TGGGCAGAGTGGTGTGGACCATGTCGCATGTTTGGACCAATCTTTGAAAAAGCTTCAGATGAAAACCCGGAAATCACCTTCGGCAAAGTCGATACAGAGGCGCAGCAGGAACTTGCGGGAATGGCGGGAATTACTTCAATTCCAACCTTGATGATCTTCCGCGATGGAATTTTGCTCTTCAATCAAGCTGGTGCTCTTCCTGGTCCTGCGCTAGATGAGCTGATTGGCAAGGTCAAGGAACTCGACATGGATCAGGTTCGGGCTGAGATTGCCAAGGAGTCTGGCAACTAAATGCGCAACAACTCGCTAGCGATGCTGGGAACCATCGCAGCAGTTGGTGTACTTGCTTGGTGGATCGGCTTCTTTGACCCCACAACCTGCACCCCTGGGAACGAACAAGCAGGCTGGACTTCCTGCGAGGCAATCGCTCAAGAGCGAACCGTTGCTCTTTGGCTACTAGTCGCAGTAGTCATCACTGCGAGTGTTGTTTGGCTGTTTAGGAAGCGGAAATAACTTCACTAGCTGCTCTATAGGCAAGCTCGGGAAAAGCGTGCTGGACAGCTGGGTGAGTAACCAGTCCCTCGTGGGCATTTAGACCTAGTGCTAAAGCAGCATCGTCTTGCAATGCCTTCTTCCAACCTTTGCCCGCAATTGCGAGCACGTAGGGCAAGGTTGCATTTGTTAGAGCAACCGTAGACGTTGCTGGCACAGCACCCGGCATATTTGCGACACAGTAATAAATGCTTTGATGAACAGGAAAGATTGGATCATCGTGAGTAGTTGGTCGAGATCCTTCGAAGCAGCCGCCTTGGTCAATTGCAATATCCACCAGCACAGAGCCTGGCTTCATGGTCTTCACCATTTGATCAGTAACGAGCTTCGGAGCTTTCTCGCCTGGAATCAGAACTGACCCGATAACCAGATCCGCATCTTTGAGCTGATTAGAAATTTCGTATGAAGTGGAAACTCTGGTCTGCACACCTGGCAACATGTTTTCAATTTCGCGAAGTCTTGGTAGCGAAAGATCAATCACAACAACATCTGCGCCCATGCCGTGGGAGACGCGAGCTGCTTCTGTTCCAGCAACGCCGCCGCCAATCACAACAACCTTTGCTCGCGGTGTTCCTGGCACGCCGCCCATCAAAATGCCTCGACCACCCATCGTCTTCATAAGTTGATTTGCACCGATTTGGGCGCTAAGCCTTCCAGCAACTTCGCTCATCGGCTGGAGCAACGGAAGCATTCGATTTGGTAGCTGAACGGTTTCGTAAGCAATTGCTGTAGTGCCAGATTTCAAAATGGCATTTGTGCAGTCTTTCGAGGCTGCGAGGTGAAGGTATGTGAAGAGCGTCTGACCCTTTCGCATTAGCGGGTACTCAGCAGCGATTGGTTCCTTTACCTTCACAATCATGTCTGCAGCCGACCAAACAGTTTCAGCGTCTTTGGCTATATCTGCGCCAGCTGCTTGGTAATCGGAGTCAGCGAAACCAGATCCAACGCCGGCGGTGGTTTCAACCAATACTTGGTGGCCACGGCTAACCAACTCCTGCGCACCAGCAGGGGTCATCGCGACTCGATTTTCGTTGTTCTTGATTTCCTTGGGGACTCCGACCAGCACTGTCTTCTCCTTAGTCAAAACTTGCTTGATTCTGACGCTATCTGCGGAAAAAATCACTAATTGACGAAGATAATTCGAACAACTAGCGTTAAGAGCCTAGGTAATTCGAAGAAACTGAGATATGTCATGCCAACATCGAAGAAAGTTCAGCCAGTAGAGCTAGACCAGCAAGACCGTCAGATGCTGCAGATTCTTTCCAGCAATGGCCGAATCTCCAATGCTGATTTGGCAGCAGCCCTGGACCTTGCCCCCTCCACCACCCTGATGCGCCTGCGCCGATTGATGGAGCAGGGGGTCATTCAATCCTTCAGTGCCGACATATCCCCTAGTGCCATTGGTCTTGAACTGCAGGCGCTCATCTCCGTCACTCTGCGAGCTGGCGCAAGAGCCAACCTTGCTGACTTTATGAAGACCATGCGGGAGCATCCGCAAGTTGTCCAAGTTTTCTTTCTTGGAGGCCAAGAGGACTTTATGGTCCATGTAGCAGTGAGAGATTCCGATGAGGTTCGAGAGTTCGTCTTAGAGCAGCTAAGCAACAATCCGGTAGTTGCCAACACCAGGACCAACCTGGTGTTCGACCATTTTCATAAGGGCCCAATTAGCTAGAGTGGTCGGCGGAGCAAAGGAGTCGCGAGTTGACCTCTGAGATGCACAACCCTCAGTCTTCGGACAAACTTCGCAAGGCTATTTTTGACTACGCCTCCCAGCGATTTGATTACAATCCCCCGCCCCTAGACGGGCCAGCAACTCCTGATGAATTGGCAGCAAACGTTGGCCAAACCATATCCGAAGCCGGCCTAGGCGGCGAAAACGCTCTCAAGCTCTTTGCCGACAAACTGGCACCAGCAACCATCTCAACTGATCACCCTGGATTTCTATCTTTCATCCCCGCTGCACCAACTGA